>CAJTQE010000028.1:12467-20948 GCA_910578655.1 uncultured Christensenella sp. | reverse complement strand
CAATATTGCAAGCTCAAGCGAGCGGAAAAAACTCTACAAAATCTCTGCCCCCTCTGTTTAATTTAACAAACTTCACACTGATTTCACACTCACAAATTATAATTCCGCTGTTCAAAAAATTTTAAGGAGCAAACAATGAAAACCTATATGGCAAAAGCCGAGACAGTTGAAAGAAAGTGGTACGTTGTAGACGCCGCAGGAGTTCCTCTCGGCAGGCTTGCGTCAAAAGTTGCTGCCATACTGCGCGGTAAAAATAAGCCTACGTTCACGCCCAACGTGGACACGGGCGACTTCGTTATTGTATTGAACAGCGATAAAGTCGTTTTGACCGGTAAAAAGCTTGACGATAAATTTTATCGCTATCATACGGGTTATATCGGCGGTTTGAAAGAAATTTCTTACAAGAAAATGCTTGCCGAAAAATCCGACCTTGCCGTATACGAGGCTGTAAAGGGAATGCTTCCCAAAAACTCTCTCGGCAGAGATATGATTAAAAAACTTCGCGTTTATAAAGGTGCCGAACATAACCACGCTGCACAGAAGCCCGAAGAGCTTAAATTATTTTAAGGAAAAAGAAGAGGTTGATATATGGCTAAGGCTAATTTAAAGAAAAAACTGCAATTCTGGGGAACGGGAAGAAGAAAGAAGGCTATTGCTCGCGTTCGTCTTGTGCCCGCAGGTTCAGGTGTTATTCAAATTAACGAAAGGGCTTTTGAGGATTATTTTCCTCAGGGCGTTCTTCAATACGTAGTTAAGCAACCCTTGACTCTTTTAGGCGTCGAAAGCAAGTACGACGTTTTTGTAAACGTCAACGGCGGCGGTTATACCGGACAGGCAAATGCTATTCGTTTGGGTATTGCACGCGCGCTGTTGCTGGCGGAAGAAGGTTGCCGCCCCGCGTTGAAGAAAGAAGGCTTCCTGACCCGCGACCCTCGCGTAAAGGAAAGAAAAAAGTACGGCTTGAAAAAAGCACGCCGCGCTCCTCAGTTCTCAAAGAGATAATTACAAAAAACAAAGGCGTCTTTTCAGACGCCTTCATTTTTTGCGTTCCCGCTGCAACGGGAACGGCCGTTCTTTTTTGTTTGTCTGCAACAAACGAAAAAAGCCGCCGCGCTTTCTCAACGGCGGTAAGGGCAACCGCCGTTTCGGGCACCGCTTGCGCCTTACGCAATGCGCAAGCTCATCTCGTGCCGCACAAACAGCGTACTACGCTGTTTGTAAGAAATGCGTCACTCGTCAGTTCTCAAAGAGATAATTTCAAAAAACAAAGGTATCCGATACGGATACCTTTATTTTTTTGTTGAGGCTATTTCTTATTTTTAACTCTGTTGGATATAGCCTCGTGTCTTTCCAAAATGCTTGCCATTGCATTAAATTGTGCTTCGCTTTGATTCGCGGCAGAAGGCGGCGGTTCCTGTGCTGTCGATTCGGCAGGTTTTTCGGTCAGTGAAATGCCCTGCAGCGTTTTTAAAAGATTTAAAAGTGCAAACTTTTCCGTAAGATTATCCTCCAAAATATCAAATTTTCGTTAAAATTAAGCTGAAATTCATTGCCTAAAATTTACTAATGGTATATAATTATTAGAGCTTATAGATTATTTTATGATTTATATCCCTTCGGAGTTTAAATATGCGTAAAGTTTTTAAAAAAATTATTTGTGTCTGTGCTGCGGCTGTAATGTCGGCAAGTACCTTTGCGGTTTCCGCGTGCGGCGGAGTTTATAATAGCCCTGCCCTTGAAGGAGATATTTCCGGTACCGTATCGTCAAACGGCGGTTTTGCCGTTGAAAAGGGTCAGTACGTCTATTATATCAACGGTAAACAAACCAACACGGCAGACAATACTTTCGGAAAGGTTGAAACGGGCGCAATTATGCGCATTTCCAAAACCGACCTTGCCGCAAGAAATTACGCCGAAACACAAACCGTTGTTCCCGAAATAGTTCATTCGGGGAACACCAACGGCGGACTGTTCATTCACGGCGACTATATTTACTATTCATCTCCGTCGGCAGAAAAGAACAGCGACGGTGAAATCCAAAACTCTAACATCGTGTTCAAGCGCGCAAAGCTTGACGGCACCGAAGTTATGAAGGATTATTTTGCGCAGTACACCAACAACGCTATCGAATACCGTTACGTTTTGGGCGAAGATAATGTGGTGTATCTCGTTTACGTTGCAAACGGCGAAAACCTCTACGGCACCGCTTATACAAATATTCACTCGGTAAATACCGAAACGGGCGTAGATACGGTGCTTGCTTACAACGTTGACAGCGTTATGTTCGACAAAACGAAATTAAACAATCCCCGTATTTATTATACGATGAAAGTTACCGACTTTGTCCTCAACAAAACTTACAGCAATTATAATCAGGTTTACACCGTAACTGCCGACGCAACCACCCCCAACGAATACGATTTTTCCGACGTAAAAGATTATGATGCGGAGAAAGACCCTCTGTATATCAACTGCGGTACTCTGGTACTCGACGGTATAGGTATGATTGACGGCAACCTCAACTTAACGCAGTTCAATGCAAAGGAGCTTGAAACTGAAAAGCTTGAACGCAGCCCGTACACTTATACACTTTCTAATTATGAAAACGGAACTCTGTTCTATACGCGCGTAAGCACCAACAATAAGACGGCTATGCTGTTTGCTGCCGATGAGGACGAAGTATTGTTGAAAGACGGGCATAAACCCGCCAAAGATAATCCTTCTACTGAAGACAACCTGGTTGTCGACGGTTCCAATGCGGAAAATTACACCTATATTTTTGACGACGAAACCCTTACGGGCGCATTTATAGCAAGCGACAACGGACTTATTAAAGCTGCGGTTGAGAACGGCAAGCTGCTGACCGAAATCGATAACGTAAATACTTTCTATTTAACGGTAGGCGGAAAGCCGACGGTTTTGTTCACGCAGAAGCACGGTGACAAAAATTATCAAAGAAATTATCTCTATTATTCGGAAGCGAACAGCGGCGCAAACGGCTATGTAATCAAGCGGTTTTGTTATGACGGAACTTACGCCGATTATAACAAACTTTCCGTCGGAGACGACGTAAACGAATTTACGCCCGTCCGCGTGTTGGATTTGGACTGTTCAAGCGACTGGTACAAGCCCGAAATGTTTGACGGTCAGATTATATTTTCTTCACAGACGAAGAATATGACCGAATACAGCAGCGATACGGCTAATTACAGCCATATTATGGTCTGCGATTTACGTGCCGACGGTTCGGTAATGACAAACGTCCAGATAGACGCCCTCAACGAGCGCTATGAAAAAATAACCGAAAAGATAGACGAAGTAGATGAAACTACTTACGAAAATCTCAAAAACGCTTACCGCTACGCTTTCTTTACGGGCGACGGTGAATACATTGACGAACTTATTCAGGCGTACGTTGAAATAAACGACGAGGACGAAGAAAAATTCTGGTCTAAGGCGTCGGTTGAAAAGTTTAAGCAATTTGTTGCCGCCGAAGGCGATTGGAACGATTTTTCCAAATCCGTAAAAGTAAACGGAAAAGAAGTCAAGGAAAATCAGCGTGATTATTATTACGCGCTTCTCGGCACAATGACCGAAGATAACGCCGAAGCATACGACAAATATATGAAAGATACTTATCTGCAAGCGTGGCCGGAATCGGATGAAACTTGGTTTGAAAGTCTTTCAACGGGTGCAAAAGTCGGTTTCCTTATCGGCGTAATAGGCGGTTCGCTCGTACTCATAGGCACAGGCGTTATAGTTACTCTCGTAATACTCAGAAAGCGCAAATCTAAATTGCCCAAGTATACTAAAAAGCGTATCAAAGTTGACACCACCGACGACAAGAGCGTCGACGTCTACTCAACAGAAGAATAAAATAACAGCCCTCTCGCGCGTATAAGTGCGAGGGGGTTGCTCATATTAAAGGTCAAACGGCATATGCGCGGAAACGCGTTCCGTATATTACGCCAAAAAAATTCAATTTCAGCAAAATTAATTGTAAAAAACAGTTTACAAATGCAATAAATATTAATATAATGATACAGCGTAACAAAGCTTAAAACATTTCGGAGACAGATAATGGTAAGATACGTAAAATGTCCGCGTTGCGAACTTAACTATATTGACGAAGAAAAGCAGAATTACTGCGACGTTTGCCTTGCAGAAATGCACGGCGACAGGCTGCAGTTTGTTGACCTTGACGAAGACGATTTGGAGGCTATAGACAGCGAACTTGAACAGGGCGAACTCTGTTCGGTTTGCGGCGTAAATCCCGTCCGCTTCGGTGAAAAGGTCTGCGACAGCTGTAAGCAGGAAGATTACGCGTACGAAGAGGAAGAAGAAATAGACATAGAAAAGGACGAGGAGTGGAAAAACTATCTCGACGAAGACGATAGCGATTTGACCGTTGACGAAACTTTGGAAGAAGAGCTTGAAGACGAACTCGACGGTGAGGACGAGGAAGAAATTTACGAAGACGATTTCTTCGACGACGACCTTGACAGCCTTACAGACTTCGATGACGATGAAGACGACGAGGATGACGAGGATGAAGATGAGGACGACTTTTAAACAGCGATAAATGCGTCCGCCTGACGGCGGACGCATAATTTTTGCAAAAAATGGCAAAAATAACCTTATGATTAAAGTAAATACAACCATTAATGCAATAAAAGAAATGGTTAACGGCTTGCACCAAAAACCGGTTACGGTCAAATTAAATCTCGGCAGAAATAAATTCGTAACTTTCCCCGCCACGCTCAACGGCATTTATCCGTCGCTCTTTACAGTCAGTCCGGACGATAAAAATTTTCTCGGCAAAACGGCATATTCCTATTCCGAAATACTGTGCGGCAGAGTAAAGATAGCCAAAAGAGACGACGTGTAAATTTTTGACATATTCAACTTCGGTAAAGCATATTATAGCCTTGTATACAGGAGGTCTTTATGTCTTTATCAACGCAGAGCGCGGCGGGAGCGTATTCAAGGCGCGTTGCCGTAATCAAATCACAGTCAATAGTTGAAATACGCTTTTCGGGTCGGGAAGCAGGTGAAATAATTGCAGTATATCCTCAGGTTTGCCTTACTTCGTGCGAAGTCGGCTCCGGCAGAGTGACTTACGGCGGCAGATTGATATGCACCGTCGTTTACACCGATGACGACGGTAAACTTTGCCGCATACAGAAGGGTGCGGAATTTTCCCATTTTGCCGACGAAGAAGCTCTTGCGCCTGCAAACACGGCGCTTTGCACGCTTGCGTGCGAAAAAACTCAGGTCAAGCGCGACGGTTCTTCGTACGTCGTTGCAACCGTTATAGGCGCGGAAATTTCCGTTTTTGCAACTGCGGAGCGCAATATCTTAACTTCGGCGGAGGGGGCTGTAACACTTACCGAGACCAAAAAACTTTATTCCGCCGTCACTTTTTCGGGTGAAAGCGAAGTCGAGGACGATTTTGACTGTAATGCCGAAGACGTTCTGGTTCCTGCCGCAGAAGTGCTTGTCACCGACTGCAACGTTCGCTCGGGTATGGCGGAAATAACGGGTGAAATTTATCTTTCTTTGCTTGCCATACGCGAGGGTAAGCCCGTCTGCTTTGACAGAATAGTTCCCTTTAAGAGTGAAATTTCCTGCGAGGACGCGCTGCTTGCACGCAAGGCGAGCTGCCGCGCCGAGATAAAGGAAATAAGCGTTGAGGCAAGTGTCGATGAGGAAAAGGGTAAATGCGGAGTCGGTGCGGTAATTCAGCTTTCTTTCTGCGGAGTGTATTACGACGAGGAGGAAACGAACTTAATTCTCGACGCGTTCTCCGTAGAAAACGAGCTTAAACTTTGCTATGCGGAAGAAAGCGTTTGCCCCTGCACGGAAATAAAAATATTTTCGGAGCGCGTAAGCGGACTTTGCGCAACCAAAGCTAAACTTGACTTTTCCTGCGCAATGCTTGCCGCCGCCCTGCCGAGAGCGGAATTCGTCCGCAACGAAAAGGGCATAGAGGGCAGTATCACCGCTAACCTT
This sequence comes from uncultured Christensenella sp., assembly GCA_910578655.1. Lineage (GTDB taxonomy): Bacteria > Bacillota > Clostridia > Christensenellales > Borkfalkiaceae > Coproplasma. The sequence continues at coordinate 14,936 of CAJTQE010000028.1, read as the reverse complement.
TTGTATGAACAGAACGGCGAAATCCATTCAACAGAAGTTAATCTTCCTTTCTCGGTAGAGCTTATCGGCTTAAACAATTTAAGCGGTCTGATAAGCGTTGCGGTATGCGGAGTCAACATCCGCCAGCGTTCCGAAGGCGAGTGCGAGGCAGAGGCGGTTTTAAAAATTTCCGTTGCCGACAGTGAGGACTGTACCGTAAAATACCTTTGCGAACTTACCGAGGCGGAAAAATTGAAAGCAAGCGACTGCGCAATAAGCGTGTATATTCCCGTTGCCGGTGACGACTTGTGGAATACCGCTAAGAATTTAAGGCGCAGTCCCGAAGATATAAAGGCAACTAACCCCGACCTCGCTTTCCCTCTTACGGGCAGCGAAAGAATACTTGTTTTCAGAGGTAAGAGCGAATAAGTAAATGCAAAGCCGCCGTGCTTGATATGCATCCCGAAAGTCAGACACTTTTGGAGGAGCTTATCAGCTACGGCGGTTTTTTGTTTGTGTTTTTTCAAAATTATGTTATAATACCGTTATGAACGGTGTTCGTGTTAAAGCTTACGCAAAAATTAATCTGACGCTTTACGTCTGCGGACGGGAAAACGGCTATCATATGCTTGACAGCCTTGTATCGTCAGTAGATTTATACGACTTAATCACGCTGAAAAAGCGTGCCGACAGCGCCGTTACCATTACGGGCTGCGAGGGCATTCCTCCCGAAGAAAACAACGCGGTGAAAGCGGCAAAACTGTTTATAAAAGAATTTGCAACTTCCGGCGTTGATATTACAGTTGAAAAAAAAATTCCCTTCGGTGCCGGTCTCGGCGGTTCTTCCGCTGACGCGGCAGGCGTTTTAAACGGACTTGCAAAGCTTTACAAAATCCGCGACAGAGAAAAATTAGGTTGCATTGCCGATATGACGGGCAGTGATACGCGTTATATGCTTACGGGCGGTTTCGCGCGTCTTTTCGGGCGCGGCGAGCGGGTTAAGCCCGTTGACGGCAAATTGAAACTATATCTGTTGCTGCTTGTCCCCGACGAAAAGGTGAGTACGCCGCTTTGTTTTAAGGCGTTCGACGCGTTGGGTAAGTTCGGCGGAAACAGCGACGAAGCGGAAAAGGCGGTTGCCGCAGGCGATATTATCGGACTTGCGCACAGTCTTTCGAATTCGCTTACCGACGCGGCGGTTTCGCTTTCGGACGGCGTGAGAGAGTGCATCGGTCAATTGAAAAATTTAAACGCGCTTGCCGTAAATATGACGGGTTCGGGCAGCGGAGTTTATGCGATATTCGAAAGTTATAAACTCTGCAAAACGGCGAAACGTCAGTACAGTGGCAACGCGGAAAGTTTTATATTATCTACGAGGTGAATATATGGCAGAAGAGCGTCTTATCGACGACGACAAAGACAGAAAATACCGCATTCGCAAAAACGAAAACGGCGAAGAAGAGCTGGTTATAATCGATGACGTCGAAGAGGAGGAATTTCCCCTTTACGACGTTGTGACGGACGGTGACGACGGGCTTACCGAAGAGCAAATTGCCGAAAAGAGGGAAGAGCGCCGGCAGAATATGCAGCGTAAGGCGGAGGAATTAAAAGTCACTGCGGTTGAAAAAATGGCGCAGGGCGACTTTGAAAGCGCGCAGTACGCGCTGAGTCAGGCTTCCGAGCTGACAGAATACGACGGTGAACTGTACTACCTTCAACTTAAAGCCTGTTCGCGCAATATGACTGACTTTCTCAATTTGGAAAAGTGCGTCGAAGCTAGCGACGGCGTGCGTGAGTATGCAGGCGAAGAACAAAAAAAGGAGCTTAATTCTTTAAGTCAGCCTCTCAAAGAGAGAATTGCGACGTTCGAGCAGAAGTGCAAAACTCTTTCCGATAAAAACGAGGCCGGTAAAGCTGAGCGCAGAGCAACTTTTGCGCATAATAAAAAACGCGCTTTGATAGCTTTTGCGGGCACAGCCGTGCCGTTTGCCGTACTTGCCGTGCTTGCTATAATTTTTGCGTCAATGATTTATGCCGATAAAGACGGACTGTTTATTATCCTCACCATAGCTTTCGCCGCCTGTGCGGCAGTCGGTCTGTTTGCAACCCTTTTCACGTTTACAAGGTTCAGCGACGCTAACCGCAACGTCAAGCTCAACGAGCGCGACAGTTCAACCGCAGTCGGCAGAGAGTTAATTTCTTGTATTGAGGAACTTGAAAATTTAAAGAAAATTTATTCGTCTTTTAGCAATGATATATCTTGATAACGCTTCAACCACGCCGCTTGACAAAGCGGTTTTAGATAAAATGATGCCGTACCTTACCGATTGTTTTGCAAACCCTTCGTCCCAGTACGGTGCGGGCAGGCAGGCTTCGCTTGCGGTACTGGACGCGCGCGATACCGTTGCACGCCTGTTGGAATGTAAATCGACGGAAGTCTTTTTCGTTTCCGGCGGAACGGAAGCCGGGAACTGGGCGTTAAAGGGCGCG
>CAJTQE010000028.1:0-12432 GCA_910578655.1 uncultured Christensenella sp. | reverse complement strand
TTTAATCGTTTCGGCAATAGAGCATCCCGCGCTTATCGAAAGTGCGCGCGATATGCAAAAATTCGGCTGGCGCGTAACGTTCGTCAAGCCCGACGCAGACGGCGTAATTTCACCGGAAGCTATAAAAAAAGCTATATGTCCCGATACGGTGTTTTGTGCGGTGATGCACGCTAATAATGAAACGGGCGTTATTCAGCCCGTAGAAAAAATAGGCGCTGTTTGTGCCGAAAAGGGCGTATTCTATTATTGCGACTGCGTTCAGACGGCAGGCGTTCTGCCCTTTCCCACAAGGCACTGTTCCGCGCTTGGACTTTCGGCGCATAAGTTTTACGGCCCGAAGGGAACGGGCGCAATCTATATAAACGAAAAGGCAAAAATAAGCCGCCTTATTTCAGGCGGAAAGCAGGAGGGCGGACTGCGCGGAGGAACGACTTACGTTGCCGGTGCGGTCGGCTGCGCCGCCGCGCTTGAAAACGCCGTAAAGTGTGCGGAAGAGAACAATGCTAAGATTTCCGCAGTGCGCGACAGATTTTTAAACGGCGTGCTTTCAAATATCAGCGGAACGCGGTTAAACGGTTCGCTTAACCGTTTGCCGTCAAATGCAAATATTTCTTTCGAAGGCTGCGACGGTGAAAACATTTTGTTTTTGTTGGATATGAAGGGAATTGCCGTGTCTACGGGCTCGGCTTGTTCGGCCGGTGCGGTAACGCAGTCACACGTTTTAAAGGCAATGTCGCTTGACGAAAAAACTGCAAAGTCTGCGGTGCGGTTCACTTTCGGCAAATACAATACTTTTCAGGAAGCCGACGAGGTTGTCGCTCAATTGCAGTCAGTAGTTGCCAAAATACGCGGCTGTTAAAAAGTATCAAAAATTGTTATGAAAAATACTATTAAGAAATTATAAAAAATTTTCGGGAATTATTTTACTTTTGTTTTTAAAGCCATTATAATTATAAATGTAGATAAGGTTTGCGCAAGGCTTGCTTTATTTACCTTAAACAGCTCATCATTTTCCCCCTTATCATATGAGGCGGCGCGAACTACGAAATTCTTAATTTATAATTTACTTCCTTCTACATTATTTTACAAATCAGACAGGCAAGAACGGTTGATATAAAAGTAGCAACCAGAATGCAGACGATAGGCAGGGCAAGTTTTTTTACTTTAAGCCCTGCAAAATAAACCGCCGAAATATAGAACACCGTTTCCGACGAACCGAAGCAAACGCAGGCGCACCGCGCGATATAGCTGTCCGCGCCGTACGTTTCGATTATGCTTGTAAGGTAAGCAAGCGAACCGCTGCCGGAAAACGGTTTGATAAGCACAAGCTTGGTCAATTCTTCGGGTATGCCCAACGCGCCGAACACGGGCGCAAGCCACTTTGTAAACAGGTCCGATAGGTGCGAAACTTCAAACAGTTGGCACATCATAAAAACGGCGGCAAGGCAGGGCAAAAGCGAAACGGTGAATGTAAACGCTTCCCTGATTCCATCGGTAAAGCTTTGGTAAACGTTTACTTTTTTAATTGCCGCAAACACGAACACGGCAACAAAAATAACGGGAATAATCAACGCCATATTTTATTACCTATAATAAACAGAGCAACAGCGATCAGCGTTGATACGGCAGTGCAGATAAGCGACGGTAAAAAAATATCGGCTGCCGACGCGCTTCCCGCGCCTGCGCGGAGTGCGATTACCGTTGTCGGCAGTATCTGAACGGAAGTTGCGTTTATTACGAATAGCAGTTTTTGCGCGAAGGAATTCCCGTCCTTTTCAAGTTCTCCTATTGCTTTTACGGCATAAGGCGTAGCCGCGCCGCCAAGCCCCAAAAGGTTGCAGGAAATGTTCATTGCCAAACTTTCCGTTGCGGCGGGATTATCTGTTTTGAAAATCTTTTTAGCCGCAGGTCGGAGCGCGCGCGCCACGCCGCGCGATAAACCGGAGCGTTCGCACAGCTTTGAAAACCCCATCCACACTGCGTAAACGGTAAACAGCATAACGGCGGTTTTAACGGCGTTTTCGCCTCCGCTGATTAAGGCAGGCAGAAAATCTTGCGGCGCGCAAATTAAAAGCGCAACCATTGACGAGATAAACACGGCTGTAAAAATTACGTTCATAGAAATATTTTACTTTTGATAAATGAAAGCAATGACAAATTATTTTACTTTGTCCGTTACGTTTGCTATAATAAGGTTATGAAAGAAAAATTTTACATCACAACGGCAATAACGTACACCTCCGGCAAACCGCATATCGGCAACACTTACGAAGCGATTTTTACAGACGCGATAGCACGCTTCAAGCGTATGCAGGGCGCCGACGTTTTCTTTATGACGGGTACGGACGAACACGGTCTTAAAGTTGAACAAAAGGCGGCCGAGGCAGGTTTAAGCCCCAAGCAATTCGTTGACGGCGTTGCTTCGACTATAAAAGGAATATGGGATAAAATGGACGTGTCGTACGATAAATTTATGCGCACGACCGATGCCGAGCATATAAAATGCGTACAGAAAATATTTAAAAAATTCTACGAGCAGGGCGATATTTACAAATCCTCTTACGAGGGATTATATTGCACGCCTTGCGAAAGTTTCTGGACGGAAAGCCAGCTTGTAAACGGCAAGTGTCCCGACTGCGGCCGCGAGGTTAAGCCCGCAAAGGAAGAGGCGTACTTTTTCAGAATGGGCAAGTATGCCGAAGCGCTTGTCAGGCATATTGCGGCTCACCCCGATTTTATCCGACCGCTTTCGCGCAAAAACGAAATGATGAATAATTTCCTGCTTGCCGACGAGTTTATCGGCAAGTCAGACAAGGAGCTTTTGGCAGCCTGCGAAAACGGTACGATTAAAACCAAATTGCAGGATTTGTGCGTATCGCGTTCAACGTTTAAATGGGGCGTACCCGTAGACTTCGACTCTAAACACGTTGTTTATGTTTGGCTTGACGCGCTTACAAACTATATTTCCGGTATCGGTTACGACCCGGACGGAAGTTCTGAAACTTATCAAAAGCTTTGGCCGGCGGACGTTCACGTTCTCGGTAAGGACGTACTTCGTTTTCATATAATTTACTGGCCCATTTTCCTGATGGCTCTCAATCAGCCTCTTCCCAAATGCGTTTACGGGCACGCGTGGCTGTTGCAAGGCGCGGACAAAATGTCAAAGTCAAAGGGCAACGTGATTTACGCGGACGAGCTTGCGGATAAAGTCGGCGTAGATACGGTAAGATATTTTGTACTGCACGAAATGCCTTACGCGGACGACGGCAACGTGACGCTTGACCTTGTGTGCGAGAGGAATAATTCCGACCTTGCCAACGTTTTGGGTAATCTTGTAAAGCGCACCGTGTCGATGACAAATCAGTATCTCGGCGGAACGGCGAAAAAGACGGGCGTCGAGGGTGACTGTGACGAAGATTTTGAAAACGTGATAACGCACGTATACGAAAAAGTTGCAAGTAAAATGGACGAGCTGAAAGTTGCCGACGCGCTTGACGCGCTGTGGTCGCTGTTCAGACGCGCAAATAAATATATCGACGAAACAACCCCGTGGCTGCTTGCAAAGGACGAAAGCAAGAAAGACAGACTTTCCGAAGTTTTATACAACCTTTTAATCGGACTTGACATAGGCGCGAATCTGTTGCGTCCGTTTATGCCCAAGACGGCTGAAAGCATTCTTGCGGAAATAGGCGCAAAGCCGCGCACGGTCGGAAGCGGCAAATGCGTGAAAGAGTATAATGTTACTGCCAACCCTCAAACACTGTTTACGAGAATTAAAAGCGAGGATATAAAGACGGAACGGCCCGTCGAGGAGGAAGTACCCGAAATGGAAATTGAAAGCAAACCCCGTATTACGATAGACGATTTTGACAAAATAGAGCTGCGCGTAGGCACGGTTATCGCCTGCGAACCCGTAAAGAAAAGCAAGCTTTTGCACGAAACCGTAAAGGTGGGCAACAAAACGCTTTCCATTCTTTCGGGAATTGCAAACCACTATACTGCGGAAGAGATGGTCGGCAAAAAGGTGGTCGTAGTATGTAACCTTCCTCCGCGCGAAATGAAAGGTATTTTAAGCGAGGGAATGATTGTCTGCGCAGAAAGCCCCGACGGCACGCTTTCGCTTGTATCGCCCGAAAAAGATATTCCCGACGGAAGTTCGCTGGCGTGAATTTTATTGACGTTCACTGCCATTTGGACGGAGGCCACTACGGCGCCGACCTGTTTGAAAATATTAAAAAAGCAGGCGTAAAAAAGTTTATCGCTGTCGGCGTGGATTTGCAGACAAGCCTTTTCGGTAAAGACCTGTCTGAAATGCCGCAGTGCTATTTCACGGCAGGTTTTCACCCGACCGAACTTAAAGACTGCAAGCAAGAATATCTCGATAAAATCGAAGAGCTTGCCCTCGATAAAAAGTGTGTTGCGATAGGCGAAATAGGCCTTGACTATCACTACCCCGACACGGATAAGCCGTTGCAGCGTCGCGTGTTCGAAGCACAGTTGACGCTTGCCGAAAAGCTGAATCTGCCCGTGCAGATACACTCGCGCGACAGCGCCGAAGATATGGTTGCGATTTTAAGGGAACGCGCAGGCGGACTTAAAATTATGCTGCACTGTTATTCACATTCGGTTGAAATAGCGGAAGAGCTTGCAAAGCTTGGCGTATATTTTTCGTTCGGCGGAACAAGCACCTATCAGGGCAGTAAAAAGGCAAGGCGAACTATTGCCGCCCTGCCGCTTGACAGAATACTTACGGAAACGGACAGCCCGTATTTGCCGCCCAAATCAAAACAGGGATTATTTCCAAACACCCCCGAAAGTATCCCCGAAATAGCTGCAAATATAGCCGTGATAAAAGGGTTAAGCTTAGAGGAAGTTGCGCGCTCCGTATGGAACACGGCGCATACTCTGTTTGATAAACTCAATTAAAAACCGAACACCGCGCAAAAAATGCACGGTGTTCTTTATCTTAAAGTAAGGTAAACGTCAATAATTTCGTTTACAATAATAGTATTTGTTGTTATAATAACTATATACGGACTAAAAAATGGAAAACGATATAAAAACTATTCTCGCCGAATGCGGTTTCGGTTTTAAAAAACAGCTCGGTCAAAACTTTATAACGGATAAAAATCTGCTTGCCTCGATAGTTGCGCTGTCGGGCGCAACCGAACGCGATACCGTCGTTGAAATAGGCTGCGGTGCAGGTACGCTTACGCGCGCGCTTGCCGACAAGGTGAAAAGGGTAATTTCTTTCGACGTGGACAAAAGCTTGCAGCCGGTGCTTGAACGCACGCTTTCGGGTTACGGGAATATAGAGGTCAACTTTAAAGACTTTTTAAAGGTTAACCTTGCCGAGTTCGAGAATGATATCGGCGATTATAAAGTCGTTGCAAATTTGCCGTATTATATTACTTCTCCGCTGATTATGAAGATAGTGGAAGAGGGGAAAAGGTGTTCTTCGCTGACCGTAATGGTTCAGGAAGAGGTTGCCGAGCGGCTTTGCGCTGCGGCGGGAACGCCCGAATACGGTGCGATAACCGCAATGATTGCTCCGCGCGCAGACTGTAAAATAGTAAAGCGCGTTCCGCGCACGCTGTTCTATCCGCGCCCCAACGTTGACAGTGCGGTAGTAAATTTGAACTTCGTACAAAGAATTAATATACCCGACCCCGATAAATACAAAAAGGTGGTGCATACCGCTTTTTCCTCGCGCAGAAAAACGCTTGAAAACAACCTTGTAAACGGTTTTTCGCTCTCACGCGCACGCGCGCAGGAAATATTGAATCAATGCGGTATCGACCTGAAAGCACGCGGCGAAACGCTGAGTTGCGAACAGTTCGCTTTAATTGCCGAACGCGTTTAATCTTTTTCGCTTTCGTCAGTCGGCATTACGCAAACCGCCGTGAAAGCAGTTAGTGCGGCAAATAGAATTCACAGTTTTCGCACGGCTGTTAATTATATGCAAAAATAAAATCAATTGTTCTTTTATTCTTTTTTAAAGCATACATTAAGATGTAAACTTTAAAATCGGAGGATAATATGAACGAGCAGTTAGACTATGCTGAAATGCTTGAAATTCCCGTAAACACCGTAAACGTGACGAAGAAGAAAAGCATTTTCAAGCGCAACAAAAAGGCACAGGCGCAAAGAGAGGACGACATTAAAGAGCGCGTTGTAGAAAGCGTAAACGAGCGCGTAGGCGCGTACGTTATTTCAGAGGACGTTTCCGACCCTCCCAAACCTGTCAAGGAAAAGCTGAAAACGGTTGCCGTGCGCGATAAAAAGAGCGTCATTCTATGGGCGGAGGCTGCGCTTGTCGGTATTCTTGCAATAGGCATATTTATAACCAACCTGTTAATGCCGTCAACTGTAATCAACACCTTTTTAAGTTCTTTTGCACAGCCGTCAAAGGAAGAACCCGTCTATTCCGAAATCACCCTTACGTCTGTCGTCAGCGATTTTTCGGACGCGGAAGTTATTGTAAACAACGGTGTTTTAAGCTTTACCGCCGAGGGCAGCGTTTATCCGGTATGTGACGGAACGGTTTCTGCCGTGACGGAAATTGACGGAACTTTCACTATGGAAATTGCGCACACTTCAACATTTAAAAGTGTGATAACCGGTCTTGATACGGCGTATTCGGCTGTGGGAACCAAGGTTGCAGACAATCTTCCCGTAGGCTATACAAACGGCGAAAAGGAAATCCGCGTAACTTTGTATGATAACGGTACGGTATTAAACTGCATTACTATGAACGGTGAAGTTCCCGTCTGGACGGTGTAATGAAAATAACTCTGCATCCGCTGTTTATTGCGCTTGGCATAGCCGTTGCAGTATTCGGCGGACTGCCGATGTATTTAATCTACGCATTGACCGCACTCCTGCACGAGTGCGGTCATATATTTTGCGCGTCGCGCATAGGCTTCAAATGCCAAAAAATAAGCCTTATGCCTTACGGCGCGTCCGCAATATGCGATACCGACGGAATACGCCCCAAAGACGAAATACGGCTTGCGCTGTCAGGACCTGCGGTCAACGCGTTTTTATGCGTGCTTTGCGCCGGGCTTTGGTGGTTCTATCCTCAAACGTACGCCTATACGGACACCGTGTTCGACGCCAACGCGGTTATGCTTGCAATTAATCTTCTGCCTGCCTATCCTCTTGACGGCGGCAGGGCGCTTTCAAGCCTTTTAAGTATGGTTATGCTTAAAAAAAAGGTGAGGCTGATACTTCGCGGAATGAGTATTCTGATTTCAATTTCGCTTGTTTTCGTATTTTTTTTCGCTTTAAAGAATATTTCGTTTTTAATCTTTGCGCTGTTTTTATGCGCTTCTGCGTTCTGCAAGGACGGCAAACTTTCGCCGATAGGCTTCCGCCCCAAAAAGATTAAAAGAGGCAGGGAAATGCGGCATGTAATGCTAAGCGAAAGCTCAACTTTCAAAGACGCATTGCGATATATCGACGATACTAAGTACTGCGTTTTTCAGTTTTTCTGCGACGGAATGCTTGACGAGATAACCGAGGAGGAGCTGTTTGAAATGCTTGAAAGCCGTTCCATTTACGACGTGGTTTTCAAAAACTGAACCCCCGACCGACAGGTCGGGGGTTATTCGTTTAAAAAGCGTCCGGAAAAAATTTCGGGGTCTATGCGTTTATCCAGCACGCACTCAACGGCTTTTACTCCGAGTTCGACAGCCTTATCTATTTCACACGAAATCATTGTAAAATCATACCTGCATTTGTAGTCAAGCCGCTTTGCGCCGTAGGAATACTTTGTCCAGGCAAAGTGGCGTTTTAAGCATCGCTCAACGCCCGAAAAGGTTATAAGCGGTTCAACGTGCTTTATACTGTCGTAAACGGGGCTTGTGCAGGCAAGCACTTTTTCTTTTGGCAAAATCTGCCTGCGCATCTTATATTTTCTGCTGATATATAGCCCCAAATCGCTTTCAAAGCTGTTATGGGCAAGCGGCGAACGGCGGCTTCGTTCATATTCGTAGACAAGCGGATGCAAGGTGGTGTCAAGCGCGTAATGCGTAGCGTAGCCCGCCGCGTAGCTCAGATTGCCTTTTATAAGCTGTTCGAAAAGGTAAACAGTGTTCTTGCGGTGCAGTTCGCGCCCCAAGTTGTTGCGGGCTTTAAGCTTGTAAGCAAAAAATACGTCGCCGCCCTGCGCGCCCAAAAGATACAGCGTTTTTGTAAGCTGCTTTCTGTATGGATAGCTGAGGCGTTCGTAAATTATTTCGGCAGCAATGCCGTGTGAAAAATAATCGGGCATATCATAAGTTTGAACGTTTTCCGTAAAAAAGATACTGCTGAACGTAACCCGAATTTTCGCCGAAGGTATCGGTCAGGTACTTTGCTATTTTGTCCCTGTTTTTAAGCGTTCCTTTAAAATCTTCGGCGTAAACTTTTTCTATCCAGGTATCTACGGGGAAGCTGTCCGTCTTTCTGAACGCGAAAAACGCAACGCAGTCGGCAACTTTGGGCCCTATGCCCTTGTAGGTTAAAAGCTGTTTTTTTAGGTTTGCGGTGTCAAGTCCGTCAAGGTGTTTTATGCCCTCCGAACAAATTCTTTGCGCCGTTTCTTTCAAGTACGCGTCACGGTATCCCGCGCCGGCATTTTTAAAAACGGAGACGTCGGCGTTAGCAACGGCGGAGGAGGGCGGAAAAGCGTAATATTCCCCGTACGGAGAATTCCTCTTTTCACCCAGAGCCAGACAGATTTTATGTATTATGCCCTTAATTCTCGGAATATTGTTGTTTTGCGAAATTATGAAAGAATAAATCATTTCTTCGCGGTTTTGGTTCAGTATTCTGAGCCCCTTGCACAGGTTCGCGCTTTTTGTCAAAAGCGGAATACCGAACGCGGTTGCCGCGTCAACTATTTTTTTATAGTCGCGTTCCAAATCGAAGTAATTATAAAAATAATCGCAGTCCTCGCTTTCAATTACGGTTTTGTTCCCGTTTTCGTAAACATAGGCAATCCTGTCAGCCGAGTTGATTAAATACCCGTCTTTATACGGCGTAAAGCGAAAAACCTGACCGCATTCAAGCGTGTCTTTCGGGCTGAAATAGCGTGCGTCAAAATCAATTTTCATAAGCTTATTATAGTTTTTTCTACGGTTTCTGTCAACCGCAGAAAAGCGCTGTTCGGCAGATAAACGACCCGTACCGTACGGGTAGTTTTTTTGCGCACTTATTACGGGATAATTATTTGTCTTTTACCGATAATATTTTTATGGTAACACTTGAAAAAAATATAAAGAGCGTCAAGGACAAACTGCCTTCGGAAGATATAATCGTCTTTGAGTTCGACTCTTTAAACGGCAAAAAGTTTGCAGCGATTTATGCTGACGGAATTGCCGATAAACAGCTTTTGGGCGAACTTGTGGCAAAGCCCTTGCGCGCAGCCCGAAGCGACGAAAAGCTTGAAGATATTAAAAAGCTTCTCGCATCGCCCGAAGTCAAGGACGGAACAAAGACGGAGGACGCCGTAAAGGAAATTTCCGACGGCAACGCCGTGCTGTTCGTCGACGGGGAAAAGGACTTTTTTATAATCGGGCTTAAAAAACCTCCCGGCAGAACGGTTGCAGAGCCGCCTACTCAGGTCGCAATCAAAGGTCCGCGCGAGGGGTTTACGGAAGATATTAAAACTAATTTGGGTTTAGTAAGAAAGCGGCTTAAAAGCGACAAACTGCACGTCAAAACGCTTAAAAGCGGAAAGCAGTCCGATACGTCGGTTGCCATAATCTACATCGACGGGGTTTGTCCCGAAGGTCTGCCCGAACGCGTCGAAAGTGAAATTAATTCTCGGCAAATCGACGTTGTTCCCGATTCTTCGTATATTTCTCAGTTCATTTCGCAAAAGCCGCGTTCGCTTTTCAAGCGCAACGGCACGGCGGAAAAGCCCGACGTATTCTGCGCGAAGATTTCGGAAGGCAGGGTCGGCATAATCGTAGACGGTTCGCCCATTGCGCTTACGGTGCCGTATATGCTCGTCGAAGATTTTCAGACGGTGGAGGACTACTATCAGGTTTCGTACCGTTCGACTATATTAAGAATTCTAAGGCTTATCGCTCTTATAGTCGGCTTGTTTCTACCGGCTTTTTATGTGTCGGCTCAGCTTTTTAAAATTCAACTGATACCGTACAGACTCCTTTTAAAAATATCAAGTTCGGTATCGGGGCTTGCCCTTTCGCCAAGTGTAGAAATGTTTTTGACGCTCTTTCTTTTGGAGGTTTTGATTGAGGCGTCTATCAGAATGCCGAAGTACGTCGGTCTTGCAATGTCGGTTGTCGGCGCGCTCGTTCTCGGCGATACGGCGGTTCAGGCCGGTATAATTTCCACCCCTGCGATTATTATAATCGCGTTTTCCGCGATATGTCTTTTCACCACGCCCGACCTCGTTGAAACCACTACTACGCTGCGTTGGCTGTTTCTCATTATCGGCGGAAGTCTGGGGCCGTTCGGAGTAGTGCTTTTCACGTCGTTTCTGATAAGCTATCTTGTTTCCGAGCAGACTTACGGCGTGCCGCTTATGGCTCCGTTTGCTCCGCTTATCAAAAGCGATTTATATGACAGTATGGTCAAAGCGAATATGTATAATCTTAAAACGCGGCCTACCGTTTTCGATTCCAAAAACAGAGTGAGGGTAAAAAATAAATGACTTCAAAAATAAGCGTAAGACAGATTTGTTTTATAATGCTGATATATACTGCGGTTTCAAAGTTCATACTGTACCCCACGCAGCTCAGCGCGGAGAGCGGTAACGATTTGTTGTTTTCGGCGTTGATTAATTTTCTTTTACAGGGCGCGATAATCTGGGCGGTAAGCTTTCTTTGTTCACGCACGGACAAAACCTTTTTTCAGCTTATCGAGGGGACTTTGGGCAACGTTACCGCTCGGATAATTTACGGGTTTTTTGCGCTGTTTTTTATAATCTGTGCGATAATTCCGCTGTTTGAACAAAAGCTTTACGTTCACGCAATTTTTTACGATACGGTGCCTGCGCTTATCGTTTTTTTGCCGATATTCTTTTTTACCGTTTTCGTTGCGGCAAAGGACTTCCGGAATATAGGCCGGTGCGCCGATATTTGTCTGCCTATATTTTTGCTGTCTATGCTTTTAATTTTGGTAATGTCGTTTAAAGAAGTGCAGTGGGATAACTTTCTGCCCGTGTTGAAACAGCCTTCGCGCGTGTTCTCAAGCTCGCTTGCAAATGCGTTCCGTTTTGCCGAACCCAGCTTTTTACTGATGTTTATGGGTCACTTTAAATATAATAAGGGAGATGCTGCGAAAATTACTATTTCCTATATAGGCGGGGCAATTTTCGTAATGTCTGTGCTTGCGGCGTTTTACGGCATTTACGGCGATTTGGCGCAGTCAAGGCAATTTGCAATTTCAAAAATTTCGCTGTTCTTTCCTGCGATAGAGCTTCTCGGCAGAATAGACCTTTTGACTTTATACGTTCTTGAAATTGCAATGCTATTCGCGCTTGCGCTGAATATTCAGCTTGCCGTACACTGCATAGGGCAGTGCACGGGCTACCGGAACAGTGCCGTTCTGTCTGTGGCGGTCAACGCTTTGCTGATTGCATTAATAATTATTTTCAATAATAATATGAACGTGCTTTCCGTAGTCTGGTCGAAATGGATGTGGATTGTATTCTTGATTTTTGCAAATATCGTTCCCCTTGCAAGTTGGTTTATGAGGAGGAAAAATGATTAAAAAATATATTCCCGTACTCTATTGGGCAATTATAATCGCGCTGCTCGGTCTGTTTTTTACTAACGATTTCGGGCTTGTTGATATTCATAAAACTTCGTTTATCGTAGCCGTAGCCGTCGACGCGGAGGACGACGAGGTTCAGGTAACGGCGCAGATAGCCGTTCCCCAGCCCTCGTCAAGCGGAGATAATACTAAGTATATCGGCGTTCAGGGCAGCGGCTATACCATTGCAGACGCTCTCAACGAAATTAACGCCAAAACCGGAACTTATCCCAAACTGCTTTTTTGCAAGCTTATTTTGATAGGCGACAGCTGTAAGGATAAAGAACTGTTTCAAGTGCTTGGCTGTTTTTACCGAAGGGATTATTCCGAACTGACTGCCCTTGTTGCAATGTGCGAGGGAAAGGCGCAGGATATGCTGTCTATTCAGGCAACGATAGACCAGGAAAATTCAACGGCAATTCAGAAGGTAATTTCCGACGAGCTTGAAAAGTCCGGCAACGTTTCAAAAGCTACGTTAAAGTCCATTGCAGAATCCAACTATTCCGTAAGCGAGTCCTGCTATATGCCGTATATTCAGGCTAACGTACAGGGCACATCTAAGCCGGGCGGCGAGGGCGATAATGCCGGCGGCGACAAAGCGCAGGGAGGACAACAGGGTGGCGGACAACAGGGCGGACAGTCCCAGCAAAGCGGTCAGTCGCA
>CAJTQE010000027.1 GCA_910578655.1 uncultured Christensenella sp. | reverse complement strand
ATACAGATTAAGGATACTAAGTATACCGAATGGACGACGGGCGGAAGTATAAAGCAGTTTACGTTTGAAATCACCAAAAAGGCGCTCAGTCCCGAAGTCAAACTCATAAATCCCGAAATGCAGGACGCAACGGGTACGTGGGTTGCCGACGGAGTTACTTCACAGGAATTCGGAAACGGCAACTATACCTGGTTCAAGAGCAGACGCGTGACCGCGCAGGTTGTCATTCCCGACTTAGCCGTCGAAAACGGCAGTATAGTTTTTGACAGCTCGTTCCTTCTCGATATTTATTACGTCAACACGGCAACGCCGACGAAAAAGCTTCTTTTGAAGCAGTGCGAGCCGTTCACTCAGGCAGGCAGCATATTTGCAAGTCTTCCTGCGGCAGGCACTTCCAACACGGCAACCGCAAACGGCGGAACGTGGGAACTGAGGTGCGTTGCAACGCCGAACGGCGACAGGTACGACCTTGTGTTTACGTTCCTGCTCGAACCTGACGCTTCGCACAGTGTGGATGAAATTCTCGGCAGAACGGTTATACCTAAGGGCAATTACTCGCTCGAAGTCGAGCAGCTTCATTCAAGTAACGATTACGCCGTATCAAGCGCAAGCAAGACCTTCACGGTAGACGCAGATCCCGCGCCTTTCAAAACGCAGGAAATTTTCGATAACCTCATTTGGGAAAGGTATCTTATCGGCGACGGCGTTACCGACGCAACCGTTCAGACCTACACGCGCGAAGATATTTTCGGCGCAGGCACAACGACTCATTGGGACGCTTGGGTTCCTACCGGACCTAACCAGAACTATCCTGCGGTAAGCCTTCCTTTCCTTGAAAACGGACAGTCTTACGGTTTCAGAATTAACCTTGACGCCACCGGACTGGCAGGCCCCGACGGTACGGCCGCTGTAACCGACGTCAGGCTGGCGCTGCAAAGCTGGCAGGTAGACTGGGATAAGACTTACGGCGGAAAAAACGTTGCCAAATATTCAGGCGACTATTCGGTCAGCGTAACTATCAAGGCGCTGTACCCCGAACTGTACAGCTTCCCCGATACAACTTACACGTTCTATTACAAAATTTCAAAGATTGTTTACGACCTTGCAGGGCTTGAATGGGATTACGACGGCACGAATCCTTTCGTGTACGACGGCACAACCAAGACCGTCAAGCTTAAAGGAACGCTTCCCGAAGGTCTTTCAATCGCTTCGTACGACGTGGCAGGTTTCGACCGCAACTCACAGATTTCGGCAAAATACGATAACTCCAACCCTGCGGACCCTGCGACCAACTATCATACGAGCGTAGTATTCGCTTCCAACAACCCCAACTACGAAGTACCCGACGTCAACAACGCGAACTCGTATACCGACAGCAGCGGTCAATTCAAGTGGGACGTTGTATGGGGCATCAAGAAAGCTCAGATTACCGCAAACTGGTCGTCTAAGATGACGGGCGACGGTTCGGCAACTATGTCGATACCCACGCTTGACGATCACGGCGAAAAGGTAAATTACACCTTCTACCGCGACAACGGCGACGCAGACCCGCTCAACTGGACGGAAGTAACCACGTTCGAGCATACGGGCAATACCGACTTCCTTGTGGTTGTAACCTTGAAGAGCAATTCTTCCAACCCTTTGTTGGACTACGCAAACAACTACGATTTGGTTGTAAGCGGCAGTACGCCCGGCCTTTCGGTAATCAATGCGTTAAGGTTCACGCTTGCGCCCGGCGCGTCGGTTCAGGTCGAAGTCAGCATTGACGGCGACGTGTTAACCGGCAGTTCGGCAGACACCGTGCCTACGGTAAACGTATTCGAATACGACGGTCAGACAACATACTCGGCAACGGTAACTATCGTTTACGTCGGCGTTACAACAACGCTTACGGACGCAAACTTAAAGGTAACTTATTACAACGTCAATAATTTGAAAAAGCCTATTTCCGCTCCTACGGAACCCGGCAGTTACCTTGTTAAAGTTCAGCTTATCGATATCCCGTCAAGCGATACCAACGAGTATCAGCTTGTAGATACCGACTTCTACTTCGACGTAGAAAAGGGCAATTTCGATGCTAACGATATTTACTGGCGTTACACCCACGTCGACGAAAACGGCAATACGATTGTTGCTAAGTACGACGCAAGCTTCGGCATCTGGGTAGTCACCGAACACGTTGACGTCAACGGCGCTCCCGTAACGACCGATTCGCTTGTCGGTCAGGCACTTGCTCAGTTTGAGTATGACGGACGCACCCACATGGTAGAGCTTGTAAGCGACGATACCAACCTTGTAATAAGCACGAAGAATAATTCGCAGCTCAACGCCGGTAAATTCACCGTTGCAGACAAGACTGCGGCAATAGCTTCGTACAGCTTTAACGGTAAATTGTGGAACGATCCTCCTGCATCTATTGCAACGACGTTTGAATGGGAGATAAAGAAAGCCGTATTGGAATTGTCGGCGATGACCTGGGACTACAACGCTCCTTACGTTTATACGATAAGCGGCGGCGAGGAAAAGACGTTTACTGTAAAAATGAACGACGTTCCCGCGTTAATCCAGACGTTCGTCGAATACAAAACTTATCGCATTTTAGACGACGGTACGGAAGAACCTCTCGATACACACGTTTTGAGTCAGGTCGGCAAGTACAAGACGGTATTCAACTGCGACGCGTTCCTCAAAGACGCTAACGAAGAAATGCTGAAAAACTACGAGCTTGACGACGAAACGCTTGCAGAGCAAACTCTCGAATGGGAGATTGAAGTCCGCGTAATCGATATCCCCGTTTCCAACGGCAGTTGGACGGAGTTTGACGGAAACGTTCACGACCTCACTTCGGCAATTACCTTGCCTTCGGATTGGGAGGAGTACCTTGAAATAACTCTGAGGTCCGACCTTGAAGGAAATATGGGCGATTACGACGGCATAGGCGAATTCGGAAACACCCAGTTTGCTATGCACGCAGGCACTTACGAGTTTACTTTCAGTATCCTCGAAGACATAAACAGCGATAAGCAGACTAACGTTAAGTTTAACGCTGCGGACCCCCTTATACCTCAGACTGCGTCAATAGTCATAGACAAAGCGGTTATGTACGTAGATAACTGGGTAGGCAATGCAGAGTTCTCCACCGCAGTGCTTTCCGGCAACTACGCATCGAACGAATTTGTCGACTATAAGTTCTCCGATATCAATACCGGTACGGAAGTTGATATTGCGGACGTTACCGCATCAAGCGGTCAGCAGTTCAATATGACGGTTTACGTCAAGGACGAATACGCAAACGATATCACCATTCAGTCAGGTCTGTCTACCGTAACTATTACGATAACTACCGCACCCGTCGACAATACGCCTGCAAATCAGTACGGCGTCAGAAAAATGCCTTACATCGCGGGCTACGAAGCTAACGGCGTTTATCACGAGTTCGATTATACCGATTGGCAGGATATGATGCTCGGTGACGATAATTTCGTATTCGATTTCGGCGGAAACGTAGTGGATAAGGACGACATTGACGAAAACTTTGACTGGAAGCCCTATCTCGGAATGAACCCGAAAGACGCCGATTACGTTGCACCCACTTATGAAGAAGCGGTTGTAATCGCACAATATAAGGCAAAGGTTCGCGTAAACGTCACTTACGGCGGTTTCCCTATCGAATTCAAAGTTTATGATTGGGACAGCTACTATTCGGCATACCTCGACGTATGGCAGGGCGGACTTTCGCAGAGCGAAGCAGGCGACTATTCGATAACGATGATGTTCAAGAAGAACACGCTTGCAGTTCCTTACAGCTGGGCAGACGGATTTGACGGCACTAACTACACCGTTTCGGTTGTAGACCGTACGCCCGTAACGCTCAATTACAGAATTTCGTTCCGCATCATTCCTTTGCCCGAGTTCAGCAACCCGACGTATACGGGCGGTGAGCTTAACGTGCTCGTCAATGCGTTCGGTGACGAAGCCGAATTCGACAATTGGCTTAATGAATATCAGGAATATTTCGATATTTCAGGCGCAACCGCAACGCTCGTCGGCGGATATACTCTTCAACTTAAAATCAAAGATATGTATCTCAATACAATTCATTGGGATAACGGTACCGCAAAAGGTCAGGCAGGTACGTTTACGTTAAAGTGGAAAGTTCTTCCCATTTACGTTGCAATACCTCAGGAAAGCGGAGCGACCATCGTCTATGACGGCAGTTCGCACAGCGTATTCGAAACCTTTGAAGGATATAACGGCGGAGCTCTCAGCGACGAACTTAAAGCTTTGATTCAGTTGACGCAGATTTCCGGCGAAAACGGCGTAAATGCAGGCGATTATACCGCAAGGTTTATGCTCCCCGACAGTAACTATGCTTGGCTGTCGTCAACTGCGGGCGAAAGCAACCAGTCGGTTCTGACTTTTGCCTGGAAAATTGAAAAGAAATCGCTTGATATGAGCGGTATCGGTTGGAACTACGACGAAAAAGCCCCGTTCCAGTTCACTGTTGAAAACGGAGAAGTACAATCTCATACGCTTAAACTTACGGGCATTCCCGCAGAGCTTGAAGAGTTTATAACCTACGTCACCGACGGACAGACGGGTAACGTCCGTACCGATATGGGTACGTATACAACGGTAATTTATTTCTTCCAGAATAACCTGAATTACCAGAACTATTCGCTCAAAGGCGCACCGAAAGAGTTTACCGACAAGTATAAAGACCCTGCCGGCAACGGTTTTGCGGCAATAACCTGGAAGATAGAAGAACGCAAGTTCGCAATTCCTAAGGATACCACCGTAGAATTTGACGGCACCGTGCGCGAGCTTCTTTCGCTGTTCGGCTTTGCCGAAGGCTGGGATAACTATCTCAACGTTGAAATAGAGTATAAGCCTCTCGGCGCAGACGACGATAAGTACGTGCCCTATGAGGATATTGCAAGTCTTGACGAGCTTTTGGAATACTCGGCGTTCAACGCATTCTATCTCGGCAATTACCGCGTATCGTTCTCTATCAAGAGCGAGCTGAATGCAGTTACCGAATGTGTGCTTTGGACGGACGGAGCAAACACGTTCCTTGACGACCGGCAAGCCGTTCTCACTATCAACCCTCTCGAACTTATCGTAAACGGTTGGCAGACGGAATCCAATCCCGACTCTACACCCGTCAGCGAGTGGGTGTCGGCAAAGGGCAACTATTCGATAATTTCTCCTAAGTTCGACGGACTTTCCGACGAAAGCAAGAGAATTTTCGAGTACGTTATCCGTGACCAGGCTACGGGTGAAATAGTAACTATGGCTGAGGTGGCTTCGCGCGGCGCAGGTATAGTTTATACTATCGAGTTCCGCATTAAAGACGGTAACGGCTATGCAATGTCGAACGGCATAGAACTTTCGTTTATGGACGGAGTTGAAAACCCGTTTGAATTCACTAACGTTGAATTTACAAGCAACAACCCTTCTAATCCCCAAAACGAGGTCGTTTACTGGTTGCCTATACCTAAACTTCTTCCCGTTACAAACAACGTTTACGACGGTAAAGACAAAGTTTATCAGATAGACAACTGGCAGGCTTACGAGATGAGTCTTGACTTCAAGACCCGTATGATGACTGATTACGGTATTGACCTTACAAATCAGACCAACTTCCTTGAGCCTATCGGCAAACACGCTTCAACCGTGGATCTTTCAAACGGTAAGATAACTATCAAATCGGCAGGCGACTTCGAAGTTCTTGTAAGACTTCTGCCTAACGTTAACCTCAGTTGGTATAACCCTGATAATTATGCTTACAACCCTGTAACAAATACGCTGACTCCTATCGGAAGCGCGGCAATGCCTGCACCTGTCGACAGAAAGGCGAAAGCTTTTGAAATTTCTGTTAAAAAGGCAAGCGTTCCGTATATTTCAGCCGAGATTCTTGAAATCTTCGAATCTATGATTCCCGATTTCGAGTACACGGGCGAGGAATACGATTTGACTAAGCGTTCCGAAACGCAATCGCTGTTCAATCAGCTTGCAAGCTACGGCAGCCTTATAACCTTTGAAGGTTACAAGGGCACTGCGGCAGGCGACTATAAGCTTGTAATAAAGCTTACAGACCCCAACAGCAGCTATTGGAATCTCGGTGTAAACGAAACGGTGGTTGTAAATACGCCTTCGTACGACGGATACGATGCCGATTATCAGGTTAAACACGTATTGGTAGACGGAAAGTGGACGATTAAGTATGTCAAAGACGACGGAAAGGGCGGATTCATCGACTACAACGACGGCAACTATAATCTTAAAGTTGAATTTAAGAAATATAAAGTTGTCGAAGCTTACGTCAATGCAGACGGGCTCCTCGACGAGAACGGTATGCCTGAAACGACAAGCGGTGCAAAATACGCCGTTGACGAAAACGGAAAGGCTGTTAAATACTCTATCGTAGAGGGAAAATATGTTGCCGACCCCAACGGTACTCTGCTTGCCAGATATAAGCTTGATGTAAACGGTGCGATTATAGAAATGCCCGAAACAGTCGACGGCAAAAACGTAATCGACCAGACAAAATCAACCGTAACAATCACGCGCTTAAAGACAAGTACGGACCCTTACGAAATCAGCTGGCGCATCATCGGCTCGATACTTGCTGCTCCTACCTTGAACGAAAACGTAACGCTGACATATTCGGGCAGCGAACAGTCGGCTGAAAAAGCTCTTTCGGGCTTCAACAGTTCGCTTATGGAAATCGTTGATGGCGCAAGCGGCAAAAACGCGGGCGAGTACACGGCTAAGATAAGAATTAAGGACAAAAACTACTCCTGGCGTGAAGGCGCTGCGGACGAAAACGGTTTTGTTTACGTAACCTGGAAGATAGAAAAAGCCACGGTTGACCTTTCAAACGTAAAATGGAAGTTCACTGACGGAACCAATGATTATGCGAACGGCGCAGGTATGGTCTACACCCGTAAAAACGGCAAAGCCGTAGTTTACTGGGCAGAACTTGTCAACTTGCCCGAAGCGGTGAAGGGCGCTGTCAGGTACACCACAAACGGAGTTAAGGGCGCGCGCGCCGGCAAAAATGCGGGTAAGTACGTCACCTCGTTTGAAATTGTCGACCCCGACGGAAACTTTGAAACCATAACTATACCTTCAACTCTTTCAGAGACGGTTACCTGGAATATCAAACGCAGAATTCTTGAAGTTCCTTCCTCCGGTTCGTTGCAAATGATTTTCGACGACAAGGCTCACGACCTTCTTGCAATGCTCAACCTTCAGGAAGACTGGGCAGAGTACTATACGATAACCGTAATGTATGCTAAAAACTTTACAACGTTCGATAAGTACGAAGGTCACGACGGCAATCCTTATGAAGCTTACGGTGCAGGCGCTTATAAATTTGTATTCTCAATTCTGACGGATATAAATACTAACGCTAAAAACCCCAGCGTAGCTTGGCTTGTTAACGGCAGCTCAACCCCCTCTAAAACCCAAAAGGTACACAGGGAAGTTGACGCTCCGGTATCGACCGCCGTCAAGGAAACAGCAGTAATACCGGCACCGGAAACCGTCGAAGAGGTTGAAACAGCCGATGCGGTTACAGCCGCCAAGGTTCCCGTAACCCAAAAAACCCAAAGCACAGCCGTAACGGCAGTGCAGCAGGTATGCGACAGAATTAAAAAACTGACCTACGGCGCACAGATAACTATGCCCGCGTTCAGAAAATACTGCCGCTGACCATAACGAAAAAGCGTTGACTTCGGTCAACGCTTTATTCGTTTTTTCAAAACGCTGTTGCTGCAAAATAACATCTGATTATCACCGATAGTGGTAAGATATACCTCGGCAGGCATAAAATGAATATAAAGGAATAATTATAGCTTAAAAAAAGCGTGAACGGGGTCGAAAAACGGCAAAAATGCGTGCATAAAGTTGACATAATACAAGTTAGGTAGTATAATGATTACGTATAAAATGAATATGGGGTACTATGCCCAAACGGCGGTTTTATAGCCCCAAAACTTAAAAAAGACTATTATTCAGAGAGGTACGGTATGAAAATTACAGGTGCTAAAAAATTATCGATTATATTATTGTCGCTCGGCTGTTCCGTGGCGGCGGGTTTGGGTGTGCTTTTCAGCGGCGCATTCTCAACCGCGCCGGTAAGCTACGCGCAGACTGCGCCGCATGCGCTTATCGGCGGGGAAGCGGACGTTCTTGCAGAGTTTTCTCAAATGTCCGGCATCTCGGAAAGAGATATAAAATTTTACGCAAACTCTAACGGTCTGTCGGTAGAGGCGTTTTATCAATACTACCTCCACGACAAAACAAGCGCTGAGAACGACTTAATGGAGTTTTTAAACGGCTATGCTCAGGGCAAGTATACCCGTCAGGACGACATTTCAAACGAAGACTGGTATCTGGACCCCGACGAAGTGGGTACGTATACAGTTTGGCGGGGAGATACGGTCGGAATTGCCGACACGTTGACGGATTACTATACCTCTAAATCGTTTATAACTACGGAAAATTTCTACTGGCGCGAATCAGGCTTCCAGTGGGGACATATGGAGCGTTGGGGGGCAACTTACAGTTCGTTTATGAATAAAAACGAGACACAAGTTTCCACGCTTCAAGGCGTATATTCCGATTCGTTCTGGATATGGGATATAGTTTGGCTGGAGGAAGGCGAGCAGTACGATTTCGGCGTTTATTTAGATAAAAGACTTCTCGGTAAAAATTGGGGCGCACTCTCTGCTCCGAATTTCATAGATACCTATTTATCGCGTAAGCCTTATAGCGCTTATCGTTATACGTATGGTGGCTATCTGAGCGGCATGTACAACTGGAACGTGTTCGGTGACAGTACTGATAATGTTTCTCCGGCTTCCGATGCTGATCTTGCGACGTTTTTTGAACCGGCGTCTGTTACTACGCACGGTACAAGGGGAGATTATAAGGATGAGTTCAGCTCTAACATAGTTCCCGAATGGCAGTATATGACCTGGGCAACGGATTTAGGGTCAAGGGGAGCAAACGACTACAGCAAGGGCTGGCATATTATGCATCTCAGCAAGGACGCGCCCAGCGGCGTTTACTATATGCAATTCAGCCGTCCTGTTATATCAAGGACAACTAAAAACGTTTGGCGCCCTTTGATGGAAGGCACTTCTTACAATTCAGGCAGGCCGATAACCGATCAATTTTGGGAATCGCCGCAATGGAAGGGCGATACCGGATGGAGTGAAAATCTGCGCTACGCCGTGATGGTGTGCCGCAAGGGCGTAAGCAAACCTCAGGCGGCGTACGGCGAGGGCGTTTCAAGCGACTTGACAAGCAAGACGGTTGACTACACCGGCGAACCTCAGGAATTCGTTCTCAAGGGCGACTGGGGTCCCGGACTTTCCACCGTCAAGCTGGAAGAGTGGAACAAGAACACTTCAACCTGGGTTGACGTTACCGCAGGCGGCGGAAACGTTACGATAGGCTCGCGTCCCGCAAAATACTCGGGAATCAAAGGCGAAACTGCGTTCACCGCGACCAACGCGGGCAAATACAGAATTACTTACACGCCTTTCAGAAACTGGACGGACGGTTCGCAGACCCCCGCCGAATATAATTTTGAAATCAAGCCGATGAAGCTTGATATGACGAGGATAGTGCAGGAAGAGGGCGTAAACCAGTCCACCAACACTAAATACCTGCACGCAACCCAGCAAGACCTTTACATCAGCTTGTACCCCGTGTCTAAGATATGGGCGGAATACAGCACTCCGCTTGACGAGTTCAACTATTCCGACAGCGGCGTTTTGACGCTGGTTGAAAGAGAGCAGGGCGTTTACACGATAACGGTAACGCTGAAAGACCCGAACAACGTTTCGTGGGACGACGGAACGGACAACGGCTCTACAGCCCCTCTGAACTTTACTTTTGAGATAGGGCCGGAAAAAGTCAAGATACCGGACATAATTGCCGGCGGAGGGGGGTCGCTGGGCGATGATAAAAAAGAAGTAATATTCAACGGCAACTATCAGACGATGCAGTTTATGCCGATAAGTCCACATCAGCTGGATATTTCCGTGCAGGAACTTAATTCCGGACAATGGATGCAAGAGGGCGTAAACTACAAGATAGAGGACAACGTACTGACGGTAAGGGCGCTTGATGCGGGCAAGTATGAGATTAAACTTAAAGTCAGGCCTCAATACATCTTCGACGACTTGCTGGCGGAACAGACTTTCTATCTGATAATTCACGAGCAAGAGATAGACGCGCCTATTTTAGACGAACCTACTGCCGTAAACAACGTAAAGACTGTTACTTACGGCGGTGAAAAAGTACTTGGCGACAACGGCGTCATTCAGGACTGGGCTGCAACGCTTGCGTTCAAGAATGCGGACGAAGCGCGGATAAGATGGGTTCCCACCAGCGCGTTATCGCTCGGACAGGACACTTGGGGCGACAGTCAGCTTGTCCTTAAAGCAAGGAATGCAAGCACCTATACCATTAAATTCGAACCCCAGAAAAACTACAAGTGGAAACCGGGCGTCAATCCTCCCGAATATACGCTTGTAATAGAAAAACTGAAAATTGCGTTCCCGACCCTGTACAACGATAACGAGGATGGCGCAAAGTATACAACAACAAGCAAAGAGATAGGTTTTGACGGAAAGGCACATCCTTTTATGCTGCAGTTCCCCACTCTTCCGTCATCGGCAGGTATCAATTACACCAAAAAGAGTTCCGTCTTCATAATACATAACGGAAGTTTTGATGAGGAATGGAATACCGACGGGGATAGAGTAACCTTTACGGGAACAAGCGCGGGAACTTTCCTGTTCAACGTAGCGCCGACAGACAACTATTGCTGGCAGGACGGAACCGTCACGGAAAAGCTGTTCACGTTTAAAATAATTCCCGTCAGCGTCGATGCGCTGCATATGTTTGCAACGCCCCAGTTCGGCGGAGAACCCACGCAGGTATTCTTCAGTGAGGACGAAGGATTCAGACGTACCGTAACTTACGACGGCGGTGAAAAGACCGTTATTATAGGTAACAAGAACCCCGTCGACGACAGTCAGAAATACGTCACAAGCGGCAGTTACGAAAAGTACTTCTTCCTTTTGGACGAAGACGGCAATATGATTAATAATCCGGGCGCGGATAATCCTAAACTGCTCCCGAATATGACCGCGAACGAGGACAACGGCTTTTTGACCATTACGGCGATAGACGCAGGTACT
This sequence comes from uncultured Christensenella sp., assembly GCA_910578655.1. Classification (GTDB taxonomy): domain Bacteria; phylum Bacillota; class Clostridia; order Christensenellales; family Borkfalkiaceae; genus Coproplasma. The sequence continues at coordinate 9,790 of CAJTQE010000027.1, read as the reverse complement.
TACAGAATAGCCGTCTATATCCGCAACACCAACTACTGGTGGAAGGAAACTTCGGCAACGGTGATAGTGTACACGCTTATTATCGAAGCGGAGGGTATACCTCAGCCTGAAGTGGACGAGAATGCGTCCGTCGGCTACGGCATCCTTCAATTTGAAAAGGACACGGAAAACGGCGTATATACGATGCCCGGAGTTTTCTATGACGTCAATTTCAAATTCGTATCCGTTCTTGATGCGAAATACATGCAGTATATAGAAATAACCGACCCCAAAGGCAACGTTTATGAGCATAATTCTTCATTCGGCGACGGAGATATCCAGAGTGAAGCAAATAATGCGCTTAAAGAAAAGGGCGGTTTCTACACCGCGTGGTTTGAAAACAATCTTCTTTTCTTTGCAAAAGATCATGGCACATATAGCTGGAAAATTAAAGTAACCGACCCCAACCATAAATGGGCAGGTACAGAAACGCTTGAACTGACGTTTACGATTTCTATCGTCCGTGCACCCGTTTCCGGTCTTGAATTCCACTTTATAGGCGATGAAAAAGACGCGGCTAACCTTGTCGGCGGCGATGAACTTGTAGTGCGCGACAACGTAAGGGGCAGCGATGCCGACGCGCAGACTATAACCTACGACCAGACTACTTTCAGCGACGATTACAAAGAGATTTACTTCAAACGTACCAACACGACAGACCTTGTTAATACAGGTTTCAACGCACAGTACGAGTACTCAATCAAGAAAATAGCAAGTGCGGACGGGTACGATACCGGTCTTATGAAAGACCCCGACGCACACAGCGGATTCCTGTTCAATGAAGAGGAACTTCGTCTGTTCGCGTTTGACGCCGGTACTTATGAAATTACCCTTGTGCCTTCCGATAACTACTGCTGGAACGACGCCGACAGAACAACCGGCGCGGTAATTTTCAAACTCGTTATCAAAAAACGCGTACTCGATAAACCCGTAATTATCAACGACGACGGCACTTTTGCCGACGGCACCGTAGGTGCAAAGAGGGTTGAATTCAACCACAAATATCAAACTTTCTCATTGCATCTGGAAAACTTTGCACAGGGTTATAAGGTCGATGAATTTAAGTATTTCGACAAAGAGGGCCGTGTCGGCGTAGACTTCGAGGAAGTCAAAACCGAAGGTACTGCAACCGTCCCCGACGGCGAAACCCTCAATCTCGGCACGATAATTTATCAGGCAGGCGAAACGTTTAATCTCGGCGTTGACGCAGATGTCAACGTCAAGGCGATGTGCGTACAGGCAAAGAGCGCCGGCGAGTATTCGCTTATTGTAATCGTTTCAAACGTAAACAACTACGTGTTGAAAGACGGCACGGATAAGTTTACTTTCCGTTACGATATCGACAAGTTAAAGGTCGAACTTCCCTCGGCTTATCTGTCGACCGAAAGTCTGGATGCCGAACAAGCTGCAAAGAAAGTACATTCCGAAAGCGACGTCAAAAACAGCGTTGGTCAGAAAGAAGTGTTTGCGGCAAATAAACAGTTTACCGTCAGCACGGAATACGACGGCAAGTACCACACTGTTTACTTCTACGGCGCGGACGTATCCAAGGGCGATTTCAGGTTTACCGTAGAATGCAAAACGAACAACGGCGACACGCTTATAAAGACGATTCAGCCGGAGGATATACTTGTTAACAACACAGCCGACCCCAATCAGAAAGCAGGCTACTTTATGCTTGCGGCAACGTCGGTTAACACTTACACAATTAAACTTGAATTTACTTCAAAAGACTTCTACTGGGACGGCACCACACAGGACGAGGGTTCAAAGGCGTATGAATTTAAGTTCATAATTACGAAAAACGTAATCGAAGTACCTAAATTCGACGGTATGACGGCAGGAATTCCGCTTGAAAACGATTCGTACACGATGGAACACTTCTATGAGTTTGACACCAACGACCCTGCAAGTACGAGAAACAAGGCGGTTGCGTTCACCGAAAGCATAAGCGACGTTATGCTCGGACTGGATTTGGGCACGGCCAACAACCCCAACCCCATAAACGGCGAGTACAAGTATTCGAACATAACCGTAAAGGTAAGTTCGCTTGCCACGCCGGACAGCGTGCTCATTTTGGATCCGGTAATCGACCCTACGGACGGCCTGTACACAATTTCATTCTCTACGGCTTCGCTTAACCCTGCAAGCGGTAAAGTGGAAACGGACGGCGGACTTGTGCCCAACGTTTACTGCTTAGAGCTTGAAATCAATCCCGAAAACTCCGAATGGAAGACCGGCGATAAAGAAGCCAACAAGAAGTACTTTATCAAAGTAAATAAAATGAAGATAGGCGTTCAAGGTACGGACGGCAAGTACAGCAACCCCGAACTTGAAGTTCACGACCTCAACGAACCTACAGAAAGACACGTAACTTATGACGGCAGGAAGTACGAATACGTCAACAACGACGTGAACACTTGCGGTTTGTGGCTTAACAATTACGACGTCAAGCTTATGAAGTGGGAAGCTTCGGCTAACCTCATTCCTCAAAACCAAACCGACCCGACGGTAGACGTTTCGGGTACTGCCGCAGGTGATCCTTATAACGCTTATGGTGAGCGTATAATCGTAAATACCCCTGCGGATGCGGATACCTATACGCTGACCGTAAAGGTTGCCGACCCCGACAATATGGAATGGGGCGAAACGGGCAGTTCAGACGATATTGAGTATAAATTCGTTATAGACCCCGTTAAAGTTGCCAAACCTTATATAGAGAATTCGGCAAACGATACTGCGGTTATAGGCAATACCAAAACCGTTACGTTCTATCTTGACTCAAATAACGCTCACGCGCAGCAAGGTCTTAAAATAGGTAACTATTGGTACAACAGCAAGGATACGTTGCTTACTCTTGCAAATGCGCCTGCGGCAGCTTTGCCCGTCGACGCTCCTTTCGTAATGAACGTTTCGGTTGCAAACGGCACGCTTGTAACAAATTATCCTAAGTACTATTTCGACCAGTTTACCATAGGCGGCAGCCAGCAGGGCACGTCTATGCTGTACAACGGATTTAACAACGGTTTAGTCGAGATAATGGCTACGGAGGCAGGAACTTACGTTATAAGGTTTAAGCTTACCGACAACGCGGTATGGCTTGACGGCACTAATTCCGATATCGATATTACTTTGATTATCAAAAAGAGGGAAGTCAAGGACCTTGAAATAGTTCCTCCCGTGTCGGGCGAAGATGCAAAAGTTGAGGGCAACACCAAAACCGTCAGGTTCAAGCTTGATGCCAACGAACCAAACGGCAACGGCAAATTCCGTCATATTTTACAGCTTGACCACTTTGACAGCACGCTGATGGGCTACGACGGCCTGACCGGCGGTACGGCAACTTCCAACAACGGCTTCGACGGTTTCCTTGTGGATGTCGGCGCAAACGGCAATCTTTACGACTTCAACGTCTGGAATGCAGGCGAATACGAAGTATCGTTCAGGCTTACCGACGGCAATAATTACCGTTGGACTTACGCCGATACCGATATGGCTTACTTCAAGATAAAAGTTGAAAAACTTATTCTTGACAACCCCGAAATTGCTAACGGCGAGTATAAACTTCCCAACGAAGTTATTGACGACGGACTGCGCACGCTTACGGTCGATTACGATTTGCGCGAGCATACCGTTCTCGTAAAATCTCTGCTTGAAAAGCTTGGCGTACCCTTTACGGATTATGCTAAATACTTCCGCGTTTCAGACACGACTTCTACCGATTATCCCGATTATGCTGCGGCAACGCATATCAGCTCTAAAAAAGAGTATGCAAATACCAACGGTTTAAAGGTTAAAGACCTGTTTGAAATTTTAGGCGGAAGCGGAATACTTGCAACCAACTTCAACTATGACGGCGAGCATAAGGACGAAAGCGTTTCGCTTGAAAATCTGTTCACGCTTACCGCATACAAACCCGGTGAATACTACCTTACGTTCAAGCTTGCGGACCCTGACAATATGTCTTGGGCAAACGGCGGAACGCCTTCCGTTGACGACGTTAAGTTTAAGGTGATAATCAATAAGGTTAAGCACGACGCTCCCAGATTGATTTCCGACGACGTTTCACAGAAAGAGTATACGGGCAAACCCGTGACGTTTACGCTTGAAAACGTGTTTAACGGTATTGTTAATGAAGGCGAGCAGCCTACTGCAACCGTAAGCGAAAAGTTTACCCTTACGAACTACGTCGGCAAAGATACCGCGATAGTTACGGGTAACGATAACGACGCTGCTTACGTTTCAAGTTGGTTCAACGGAAACCTCGTTCTCAAATTTACCAGTATAGGCGTGTATACCGTACGCGTAAGCATAACGGACACGAACAACATTTCCTGGAACAATACTTCGGATACCTACAAGGATTTCACGTTTACTATTACCGCGCGTACGCTGTCGGTTAAAGTTAAGTTTACAAGTCCTAACCAACCCGAACTCGACCCCGGTCTTGCCGACAAACCCGTTTGGGCGGTCAGCACGCAGGTAACGGCTGAGATTACGATAATGGGATTAGTTCCCAAAGCAGGTGTAACGCCTCCTGTTTCCGGAAATCAGTACTCGCCTGCGGACATCGACAGGATATTAGGATTTAAAGTATTCTATTCCAATACGGCAGTGACGGGCAGTGAATACGAGCCTATGTCGTACGACGAAAACAGTAATCCTCCCGACGTAATAGTTGTTGCTCTGACGGACGGAACGTTTAACCTTATAATAAGGTATAAAAAGATACAGTACGGTAAAGGCAACATTCAAAAGGGTCGTTATATGCTGCACATAAATGCGGACTCGCACGACGGTAATTACTCTCTGAATGACACCCGTGTACTTTTCGAAGTACAGGCAGACCCCGCGCCTTTTGATACGGAAATGCTTGAATGGGCTTATACGCGCAGCGATAAACCCGCAACTCAGTATTATCCCGTACCTAAGTCAATGGGCGGCGACGCAAACAACAGATTTACGGGTCTTACATTCGAGGACGGCATAACCTATACGTTCCATTTAAGACTGAACGCAACGGGTATGCAGGGATATCAGAATACCGGTGCGGCATTTACGAACGTTATTGACGCGCTCAATTCGTGGAAGGTAACCTGGAGCGGTACTTACAGCGGAACGCAGGCTGTTACAAATGCAGGCGACAATTTTGTTTCGGCTAAGATAATCGCGCTTGACCCCGACGAATACGCGTTTGACGACTTTACGTTCACGCTCTACTACAAAGTACAAAAGGCTAAATACGACCTCAGCAACCTTATCTGGGATTACGACGGAAATACGAAGTTTATTTTCGACGGAACGAATAAGACGGTTGCAATAGACGGTCTGTCGGCTTCGCAATATGCAGGTCTTACTGTTGACCGTTATATTACGGACGGCTGGTTCATTTCATACGACGGCGTAAATAACTTGCGAAACGCAATTCCTGCCGCAAACGGCAACACTATGATGTACGCGGGTACTTACTCTACTACGGTAGTGTTCAAGGTTGCCGCAAATTCCAACCATTATCTGCCCGATATCAGCGACGCAGGTTCTTATACGGGTACGTTCAGTTGGACGAGAGAGTGGGAGATTGACCGACAGGAGATAGAAGTAGAGTGGGTAACAAACACCACTACAAGTTCGAACGGCGACGTGGTTACAAAGAAGAGTCCCGTTATTGCGGCTCCTCATACAAGCAAATTTAAACCCGTGTATGAGAAGTGGAACGCAGCAACGGGTACCTGGGACCCCGTTACCGATATCAAGCGCGACCCGTACAACGTTTTGAGGTACAGGGCTACGGCAAAACTCGTTTCCGACCCTGCAAACGCAGCTAACGACGCGGCGCGTAACTATACCTTCGAACTTTTGGGCGACAACCCCCTTGAATTCGAAGTCGGCGCTGACGACCTTGAAATAATCAACCATATCGAAGTCAACGGCGAAAGACTTACACAGTACGAATATACCGGAAATCCTTTCGTTGCAACCAACGTAATCGACTTTGATATTACCAACGGTCTGATAGACGACAGCTCTAAAATGCAGGTTGCGGTGATTTACTATGAAGCTTCTGCTCCCACCGTACCGCTCAGCGGTGCGCCTAAGGAGTTGGGCAGTTATATAGTAAAACTCAAACTCAGCTATACTGATTTGGACGACGACTACAAGTTCTCCGAACCTGAGTACAGTTTCGAAATTGTAAAAGCTAAGTTCAAAGGCAAGGACTTCAACTGGCAGATTACTCACGACGACGGTAAAACTCAGTGGGAAGCTAAGTTTGAAAACGGCAAGTGGATAAACGTTGCAACTAAGGAAGAAGTGGCTATTCAATACGACGGTCACGCTTACGAAATCAAACTCGTTTCGCCCTATGCGGATACTGTAATCAGCTTCCTCTATACCGACAATAACGAGATAGATGCAGGAGCGTATGCGGCTGCCGCGACGGCAACTTACGATACCGTTCACTACGAATTCGATACGGTCGACCCCGTAGCGCTGACCTATAACTGGGTTATCGAAAAGCACAATTTGGACCTTTCCAAATTGGCTTGGGACTACGAACAGCCTTACGAATTCACTATCGTAAACGGTGTGCCTAAGGCGTTCAAGGCTGAACTCAAAAACGTTCCCGATTACTTGCTTGACAAGTTGACGTATTCCGTTATGTGCGGAAACGACCCCGTTACGGGCAGCATTACCAACTTCGGCACGTACGTTACTACGGCTAATATCGATACAACTAAAATCGATTCCAACAATTACGAGCTTTCGGCTTGGCCCGTTTCAGTGCCTCAGTCGCTGACCTGGATAATCAAGCGTAAGGAATTCACCGTTCCTCAGGACGATTTAAGCTGGACGGAATTCGACGGTATTCAGCACAACCTGTTGAAGCCCTTCGGACTTGACGTGGACTACGAAGAATACTTCGATATCGACGTAACTTACACCAACGTAAACGGCGATTCCGTAAATTACGACGGTACGGCTAAGTACGGCAATAAGTATTATGCGTTTGACGCAGGTACTTACAGATTCACGTTCAAGCTTAACAAGGACTTTAATACCAGTGAACTTAAAAACGTGGTTTGGGTAGTTGTCGACGGCGGAACTACGACGAGAACCGACAACGACCAAAACGTTTCTTACACGGTAAAGAGAAGAAGCCTTAAAGTCATCGGTTGGAACAACAACTTCGAAATGTCTACGGCTATTTTGGAAAACGGCATTGACCCGTCCAAATTCCTCGAATACAAATTCTACGAAGGTAGTTTGGGCGATGCGGGCAACGAAGTTGGACTTGACGTCATTCTTGCTTCGGCAGGCGGCGACACGTTCTCTATGGTTCCCGTCGTCAAAGAAAAATATCAGGGCAATATCACGCTCAGCTTTGACAGCGGAATGCAGTTTACCACGTTTACTACCGAGCCTATCGACCAGTCTACGGCGGTTAAAGTCAACGACAAACCTTATATCTACGGATATATGGCAGGCGGCGAACTTCACCGTTTCACCAACGACGAGCTTTCGTCCGGCACACCTTCCGTAATTTATACGGGTCAGACGATTGAATTTAAAATATTCAACTGGGACAGCTATTACAGCAACTACGTCACCGTCTGGAACGGAAGCTTGGACGACCTTGTTCAAACGGAAGCCGGCAAATACAGCATAACGCTTATTCTCAGAAAAGATTTGGGTTATCCTCTGTATTGGGGTGAAGACGCAAACGGCAATATCGACCGTTCGTCAGTAACTCTCAACTTCGAAATCCGTTACAGAATGCTCACTATTCCCGACGTTCCCGAAGAGCTGATTTACGACGGAAGTCAAGTCAATATCCTTTCAAAGGCTACTAACGCTACGCTTGACCAGCTTTTGGCCGAATACGGCGATTACGTAGCAATAAGGGGAGACAAGGCGACCAACGTCGGCAGTCAGGTTCTCTATCTCCAAATCAAAGATACTTACGGCAATGCCGTAAGATGGAACGACGGTACCGATCAGGGCATTGCGGGAACTTATTCGATTACCTGGACGATTAAACCCGTACTCCTTGTCCGTCCCGAAAAGGATGATACTAAGACTATCGAATACGACGGCAAGGAACACAGCGTTTACGAATTCTTAGTAGGTTACGACGCTTCAAACGTTCCTCAAAGCATCAAGGATTTGATGAAACACGTAATCGAAACCAACGGACGCAGCATCAATGCAGGTACGTTCAACGCGGTGCTTTCGCTTCCCAACGACAACTACTCGTGGTGCGACGCGGCAGGCAACGTGCTCGCTGACAGAAGTTCCGTTGAAATTACGTGGACTATCGACAAAAAAGTCATCGACTTTGCTAACGCTTATTGGGGCTATATGGACGGCGAAACCCCCGTCGCATATGACGCGGCTAATCCTTTCGTATACGCAGTAAGCAACGGTTCGCCTCAGGCTTACACCGTAGAGCTTATGGGTATGCCCGAAATACTCAAACTCTATGCAAAGTATACGACCAACGGCGCCGCAGGCAATTCTGCAAGCACGGTAGATACTTATCAGACAGCAGTCACCATCGATTTAACTCAACTCGACGGTGGAAATTACACGATAAAAGACGGACTTACCACTTACGAGGCTGACCTGACCTGGAAGATTATTCCCCGTGAATTCGACCTTCCCGCGTCCGACGAAAGCTGGACGGTATACGACGGCGAAGTTCACGACCTGACTCAGATTTTGGGTCTCGGCGAGGACTGGGCAAATTACTTCGACGTTACTGTAGAGTATAAGGAAAACGAAGGCGGAAGCTGGGAAGCGTATAAAGGCGAAAACGATATGGCTGTCGGTTTCTCCAACTATAAGGCTTATAAATACGGTTACTATAAAATAAAGGTTGACCTTAAATACAGCAGTCCCGTATGGATTCCCGGCACCAACGTCCTTTGGAAGGGCGGCGCGGCTCCCGAGGCGGTAGTACTTCACGTTTCTATGCGCGACGTAACCGTAATGGGTTGGTATGAAGACAACGAAAATTCGCACGTTCTGTTTGAAAACGGAGAAGTTCTCCCCGAAGGAATCGCAGAAAAGTTCGAGTACTTGATTTATGCCGAAGCCGACGTTGACAAGACTCCCGTTGCGCCCGAAGATATAGTAGGCGGAGAGAGATATTACATTGAATTCAAGTTTAAAGACGGTTTCAACGCTCTCGGTATTTCTTACAAGTACGGCGTAAACCTTAAACTTGCAGACGGTGTGGAAAATCCTTTCTTGTTCGGAAATTACGATTACGGTACGCAGTCGATTATTTGGATGCCGACACCCGTTCTCGAAACGGCGGTTGCCGAATATACGGGCAGCGAGATCGAGTTTATAATCAAGGACTTCGAAAATCTTTACAAGATGACCGATACGGAAAGGAACGTACTCAACGCAAACTACAATTTGGGACTTGACGAAACGGTTAAGAGCTTCGTATACTTGCAGAATGCATCTTCGCTTAAAGCTATTGCGGCAGGCGAATATTCGGCGGTAGTAAGGTTCTTAACTAAGGTTAAATTAAGTTGGTACGACCCTGAGAAGTACGAAGCGAGTGCCGACCACAAGACGCTTTACCGTAAAGGTACGCAAATCGCGGTTACTAACCCCGACGAACTTTACGAAAACAAGTCGTTTGTGCTTAACTTCAGGATAACGCCCAAGAAAGTTCCTTTGCTTTCCAACGAGGACCTTGAAAAGCTTGTCGGTATTCTCGTCGCATACGACGGAACCG
>CAJTQE010000026.1:223-22130 GCA_910578655.1 uncultured Christensenella sp. | reverse complement strand
GAAATACACTTTATACTCGCTTGCCGAAGCCCCCTCCCAAATTATACTGAGTTGGTAAATTGCAGTAAGCTCGGACAGTTCCACTTTAAGCCGAACGCCGTCAATGCCGTGTTGCGATTCCCAACGTCCGCTGCCGTCGTAAATTCCGTCCATAACCTTGTCGGCGGTGTTGTTGCCAAGCACGCTTGAAGCTTCCGCCCCGACGCAAGTTACGGGAGATTTTTTAAGTTCGAGTTTTTCAAAACTCAGTTTTGTAACCGCCCCTTGTCCCGACAGCGCAACGGCATTTTTAAACGCCAGCGCTATGGGCGCGCTTTGGAAACCGTCCGCCGTCTTTTCAAGCGCGGCGGCGTTGCCGTTGATGAGCAGCCGAACGTCCGCATTAGTTTTGACGTTCACGCGGTAATACTGCTGTTCGCTGCCGAACGCAAGCAGGTACTCAGCCGTTCCGTCAAGGTGCAATACGCCGTCCTTAACGGTTGCGTCACCCTCGAAGTCCTTAAGTCCGAACTGACCGACGTCGGTATATTTTACAAACTTTTCCGTAATTTGAGTAGGGTCGCAGGACACAAGCGAACGGGCCGGCACAAGCGCGGAACCGACTTCGCCGCTTTCATTCCTGAACGTATATCGAACCTCTTTATCGGTAGGGTTCCAGCACATTGCGTTGTACTTTCCGCCGTTTTTATAAACAGTTGCGGACGCGCCGTTTTCCGCCCATATATCCGTGGTGCGAAGCCCTGCCGACTTCATACCGTGAATTAAATAGTAGACGTTAAACTGCTCCGAAGTATTGCCGACGTTGCCCTGTTTTGCCAGAACCTCGTCGTACCATTCAAGGGCTTCGTCGGGGTCGTATATCGCCACGATAGGTATGAATATGTGTTGCCAGGCGTAAATGGTTTTGTGGTCTTCGGAAGTATCCCACATTGCCTGCTCGCGGCGCATTTTGTCCATCAACCCCTCTAACAGCTTGCGCTGCGTATCGTCGTAAGCGTAGCTTGTCAGATACTCTTCGCCGGGTATCAGGTGAATACCGTACATATAAAGCGGTTCGCCGTTGAAGAACGTGCCGTAGAAATTGCTTCCGCCGTAAACCTGACCGGCAACGCCGTAAGCGTAACTTTCGGGGAAGTCGCCGAAGTAGTTGAACCAATAGTGTTTAATTGCGTTAAGCTCGGTAGTATATCCGTATATGGCGGCAAGGCGAACTTTTTCGTTGCCCGTTGCGGTTGCGTACAGATACGCGCCCACCCAACTGTTCAATGCCTCGCCCGCCGATTCCTGATTGTTTCCACCGTCGTTATCGGCGTATCCGCCAGCCCAGCCGTGACCTGCAAACATATCGAAGTTGCGCATATGCGGAAACATATCGTCGTCCCTGTCGGGATTCATATAGTCGCGGATAAGCAACTCTACCATATCGCCCCAATCTTCGGCGAACTGCGGTCTGTACGCGCAGAGAACGCCTGCGGCAAGGGTATAGTAACCGTAAGTGAAATAGTGGTCGGCAAGGTTGACGCCTGCGCCGAATTCACTGTTTTTATAGTACAGCGTACCCCATTCTTTGTCGTAGTATAGGAACGCGCCCGTTTCTTCGTCCGACACGGGGTCGTAAGTGAACCAGTCTTTGAGAATATATTCTATCTTGTCGAGGAACTTATCGCGCAAATCGGTTGCGCCTATCTGGTCGGCGGCAAGGGCGGCCATTGACATAGGGTGCAGATTTTTACCCTGCCAATAGGGGTCGCCGGAAATGAGATATTTGCCGACGGGCTCGCCGTCCCTGTCGTTATTTTTATAGACTAACAAAAGTTGGTCGTAAAGCACTTTTGCGGAATAACCGTCGTCAGTCGGCTCAACGAAAGTCGGAACGACGCCGTAAAACTTGTCGCGCGTGACGAACGAATTGCCCTTGAACGAACGCAGGTCGCCGCGTATGCTTTTATAGGTATAGCCGCCCTTATAGTCGGATTTTGCAAGCTGATGGGGCAGAAACGCCGTATACGCTTCGCCCGTAAAGCCCCTGCGCATAACCTGCGTACGCACGGTGTAGACGGTGGTTACGACATTGCTTTCACCGTCGAAAGAATAGGTACAAAGCGTGTCGATAACGAACGCGTAGCCGTGGCTGTGCAGAGTAGTTACTTCCTGCAAGGGGAACGGCGCGTTGCTCTGTTCTCCGGCTGCAACTTCGTTCTTTTGCGAAACCGCGCCGACCGACATATAGTTGCCGTTTTTAAGGTTGACGGAAATTGCGTTTTCGCGGCGCGTGAACCCAGTCCCTTCGGGAACAGAAACAACGTAATAACGCTCTTCGTAAACAGGCTCGTTTTCGTGTTCGCCCGTTTCATCGCGGTAACGGCGGACTCCGCCGACGTAAGTTGAATGAGTTTTAACTTTGATTACTATGCAGTCGCCGACGAAATCAGAGCCTGCCGACTGCAATATGGGGCTGCCCTCGGCGTCGTAAACGCCGAGAAGATTTTTATATGAAAGTTGCGCTTTTTCGGGCTGAGCGAAAATGCAATACGCGTACAGCGAACCCTGCGACAGAAATACCGTAAGTTTATCAACGCGGTCGTCGTCTGTCATTACCGCCGTTATACCGTAATCGGAATACCCCTTTACTTTTACGCGCGTTTCGCCGTTCAGCCCGTCATATCCCACAGCCAAATCGTAAACCTGATTATTTACCGTCTGCGAACCGTTGCCGGGCACCAAACCGTCAAAGTAGCCCTGACTGTGGTTGGCAAGCCAGAGTCCGTCGCTCTTGAACGCCGCCGTCAAGGGATTCATAAACATATTGTAACCCTTGTCGCGCACCAAAAGCCCTTGCCACCAATCGTTGCTGGGAACGGGTTTTCCGCGCAAACTTTCGTCCAGATACGCGATGAGCCGCGCCGACGGGAAGTCCGTTCCGCCCGTCGCGTAAGAGCCGTTTTTAGCAGGTTCTTTTTTCCATTCGGGGAAACTTTGTCCGACGTCGTAATCCACTTTGCCCTCTCCGCTTGAAAGGGGATACTGCGAACGAACCATCATTCCTTCAAGCATGGAGCGGTCGTTTGACGGGTGCTGCATATCGATTATGCGGATATACCGCGCTCTGTCGTAAACGTAAACGCTTTGAACGGGCGTTGCGCCGTGAGTCTGGCGGAATACCGTCGTCCAGCTCTGTCCGTCATCGCTTATCTGCAAATCGTAATACTTGCCCTTCCCTCCGTCGTCGCTGCGCCAATATAAATCGACGCGGCCGACGGCCTTTACTTCCTTTAAATCAACGGTCTTGTATTGAAGCGCACCCTCGTTTTCCCAATAGGTTGCGTCGGCGCCGTCAATAAGCGCGTTTGCGCCGTGACCCGCCGCAGAAGAAGACGCGGAAGCTTTTGCAATTTTAACTTCGGTTTCGCCAAGCTTTAAACTGATTTCGTTTATACGGTAAGCAAATGCGTCAAACCTCATTTCGCTCATTTCTATTTTGAAATATCTTGCGGATAGGGTTAACTTTTGCTCCCCTTCGTAAAATGCGAAAGTATCACCGCTGTAAGGCAGGTTGCGCAAGGTTACGCTTTTAAAATTCCTGTCCGCGCCCGCGTAAGAAACCGTGTAACGGTGAGGATTGATATAGTTGCGGAAAGCAAGTTTAACGGCGTCGACGGATTTTACGGCGCCGAGGTCGACTTCTACCCACTGCGCGTTTACGGTTGCCCAGTCGGGACTGCCGCTGCTACGGGCGTCGAAAAGGTCGGGATATTCTTCCAAAGGAACTACCGTTCCGCGAGGGCCGTAAACCTCGAACTCGAACAGCGAATATCCGTAAGCAGGCATTGCCCTGTTTTGGCAATGCAGACGGATATATCTTGCCTCTACGCTGTTAAAGTCGTAGCTGTTCACCCTGTCGTCCATGAAGGTTTGACCCTTTTCTTCGGCTATTTCAAACCAAGTCGAGCCGTCGTCGGAGCTGAGCAGCGTGAAGTCCGTTGCATAGGCCGCTTCCCAAAAAAGCGAAATTTTCTCCACCGCGAGATACGCGCCCAAGTCAACCGTAAGGTAAACTTCGTTTGTCCATTCGCTTTCCCAACGGGTGGATTTATCGCCGTCAAATGCGTACGCTTCGCTTGATTTCGACGCGCTGCCCGAAAAGCTTTTACAGCCCTTTGCAATGTTGTATGTACCCGAAGAAACGGAGTAAACAGGCGTCGGCTTTTCGTAGCCTATCGCTTGATTTTTAACTACTGTGACCGTCCGCTCCAAGCTTGCGCTGTTGCCCGCACCGTCGCACGCACTGTACGTTAAAACATATTCGCCGACAACTGAGGTGTTGACTTCGCCTTCAACGGTTATACTGTCCGTAACGTCCTCGCCCCCATCGGTCACCGCAGTGACGCCGTAAGAACAGTCGAAAAACACACCCTGCAAAACCTGAACATCTTTCGCCCCTTCTATCGTCACCGTATCTTTCGGTTCAATCGGTTCAATCGGCTCAATCGGTTCAATCGGTTCAATCGGCTCAATCGGCTCAATCGGCTCAATCGGGTCGGGAATAATTACGTTATCGCCGCTGTCGGGGGGCTTGCTATCCGCAGGTTTTAAAAAAACTATCAGACAAGTAACCGCAACAACCGCCGCGATAACAAACGCCGCAACCGATATTAAAATTATTTTGGCTTTTTTGCTCATACGCCGTCACCTTTAAATGGCGGTTTTTCCGAGCGGTAGCCCGCCCGGAAAAACCAAGTTGAATTATTTTAATTTGCTTGATATACGACGGGAGCCGAATATTCGGAATCGCCGTAGTAATAGCCGTCGGCAAGGATTAGCTTAGTGCTGAACGCCCAACCGTCCTGCGCATCGAAGTCGGCTATTCCGAGTTGTTCGATTACCCAACTGTTGAAATTACTGATTGCAACGTAACCGTTGCCGACCGTATCGCAGTCAAGCGCTGTTGACTTATCTTCCAAATCAACGTAAGCGAAAAGTTTATCTGCCGCCGTAAGTCCGTCGCCTTTGAGATATATGCTCTTCGAAACGCCGTCCTTTTCAAACTTGATTTCAATATGGCTGACGTGTCCCCCCTTTAATACGTCGCCGTTCTGCACGTTGCCCGTATTTGACATATCACCGCGCGCAAATTCGAAAAAGCCGTTGCCGGTAAATCTTAACTGTGCGCCGTTCGGGGCGGAAACGTCCTGTTCGGTTATAGTACCTTTCCACGTTTTAGCGGGAGTAGCGTCGGAAGCTTTGAAATATTCATCGTAAACGCAACCGGCTTTGGGCGCGATTTTGAAAGTCATTTTATACTCCGCTTCACCCTCCGCCTTAAACTGTTCGTAAAGGTTGCGCCTTATCGCAAAACCGTCTATCGAAGCCCCCGTAAAGTCAATTTTAAAGTTTGCAGTTTGACCGTTTGAGGTTGCTTCAACTTCCCAATTAATATATTTCATTATGGTGTCGCGCGTAAGCGTTTCATCGGTAATCTGCTTGTTGAAAGCTTCTATCCATTTATCGATTGAGTCGTACGCAGCCCCGAGCGTGATATTCGCCGTAGCCGTATCGGGATCGGTCATACCGGCGTCCGAAAAGAACATTTTGTCCTTGGTATCGCTTTCTTTGAAGTGGTGTTCGCCCGTGTACAATTCGCCCTTAGCAACCTCGCTCTTAGCCGATTCACGGAAGAGTGCGAATATGGGGTTATCCTGTCCGTCGACTTTTTCTGTGGGAACTATGGAAAGCGTAAGATAGAACAGCTGCTCTTTTTCTACACCGCCGTTTGCAAAATATTCGATAGCCCACTCTTTTATAAACGTACGATAGGTAAGCCCGCGGCTTTTGAACGGAGCGAGATATGAGAACAATTCTTCGGAAGTATCTTTGTCGAACGCGGTAATTTTAACGTGGAAATATTTTTCCAGATTGTCTTTATCAAGCGTTACGCCATCAACACTGCTGAACTGCGCGATAAAAGCGTCGAAGGTAGTACCTATCAGGCTGAACTCGCCGCCTGCTCCCTCAGGCCAAACACCCGTATCCAAAACATTGTTGACGAGTATTACTTCTTTTACATCTTCATCCGTTACGGTGCAATCGAAGTTTTCAAGCAGCGCCGCAGAACTTGTATGGGAATATACATCTGTGTCGCCGTCCTTTTCATAAGCGTAGAATACAAACGTTAAACTATGCTGACCGCGCACGCCGGCCAAAGCAAGCTGACGGATTAAATCGCCCGTAGTTATACCGCTTTCAATTTTAATTCTCTGCGCGAGGGGAGCGCCGCTTATTATTATGTCAACTTCACCTTCGGGCGCACTTTTTGCGACGTCTGTGCTTTCGTAAACGTCGATATATTTCTCACCGTCGCCGCCGCCCGCAAACGTTACCGTTCCGTTTTCAAGCGTTACACCCCAAACGTTAGCGTTGGGCTTAATCTTAACAGTCATACTGACAGCTTCTTCGCCGTCGATTGTATACGATACGGTTGCAACTTCGTTGGGGGTTGATATTGTAAGCTTCCAGACAAGCCAACCCTGTTTGTTTGCCTCAGTGGGCGCCTCTATCGCTTTAAGGCCTTCGCCCGTCAATTCGGGAATGACGTTTACAGTTTCGCCCAGCACGTTGAAATACTTACGCGCAACGTAAATATAAGTGTTGTTGTCGGGATTTTGGTTTTGATGATTACAAATAACCGACGACTGACCGTGCTGCGTTTTTTCCGACACGGCAATTGAAAGCAGTTTGGAAATTTCGCCGTTGACTGCGGCGGTTAAGCTTTCGGTATCGCACAACGTTTGGGCGTATGCACCCAAAGCGGCGATTTCGTCATTGTAGCCCTGCAACAATTCATAGTACTCTTTGGTGATATTTTCTTCCGCGATTTCACCGTCGAAAACAATCTTAGCTTTCAACCCGTCAACCGAAGTTTTTATTTGAGCTTGCGCGGCAGTCAAAGCGGTTTCCGCGGCCGACTTCAAGTCGCCTATTTCAGCCTTAACGTAGGCTTTAAGCGCGTCATATCCGCCGAGCAACGCGTTTGCTTTTACAATATTTTCCTCTGCAATAGCGTCGCCGCCCGTAATGTCGCCGAACTCAATGCCCCACGCAAGTTTGGCGTCGGCAACGGCTGCTTCCCAAACGGTTAATCCGGCTGTTCCGTCCGCAAGGATTTCATTCTGTTCACCGGTTATCAGTGAAGCTGCAAGGGTTGAAAGTCCATCCTTTGCGCTTTGCGCGGCGGTTATAGCCGCCGTCAAGCCCGACAGACTTTCTTCCTTTTCAAGCACGCCGACCATTGCGTTAAGTTTATCCGAAAAGTCCAGATGTGCCGTTGTCGCAGTTTTCATAACGCCGTCAAAGGCGTTCTTCTTTGCGTCGAATTTAACCTTTGCGCCAAGCACGGCAGCCTCTAATTTTTGCTGTTGAGTGAGCGAATTGAAAATCATCAGCGCATCGTCGAACTCTTTTTTAATGGCGTCCGCCTGCGCTTTTGTCATTTTATCGGTCAGCGTTTTAATGGCGTCAACCGCAATAATATATGCCTCGGGCGCGTCCTCGGACGAATAGGAGAAATTGTAAATTACCGAGTCGGAATACGCGCTGTCGAGATATCCGCCGATGCCTACGGCTTTGACAGAGATTTCGTTTTCGCCGAATTCAAGCAGCTTGCTTAATGTAGTAAGGTCTATCTCTACGCCTTTCACCTCGGTTACATACGCGCCTATCCTGACGCTGTAACCCGAAGCGTTGTCAACCGCGTTCCAGCTTAATATACTTTCGTCAAGCGAAAGCACGGGCTTTGTTAAAGTTATATAATATGAATAATTTATAGACGCAGAATACGCGCTTGCAAGGTGATATTCGCCGACGGCGTTTGCCATAACGGCAATGGTGTTGCCGCCCGTTTTAAGCTTGTCGGCAACGGCGGAAAGGTCAAGCTCGTTTTTATCGGCCGTAATTGCCTCTTCGCCTATCTTGACGGTATAAGACGATGCGCCTGCAACCGCGTCCCACTTCAAAATATTGTTTTCTACTTTTAAATTTACGGGCGCGCCGAAAGCCGCTTTATGGATATAAGTTACGCTTGAAATCGCGCTTTCGCTGTGACTGCCCGTTGCGTTGGCTTTAACCGTAATTTCATTTTCGCCTATTACCAAAAGCGAAAGTGCGTTATCGGACGAAAGGTCGTAGCTGAGTCCGTTCACCACCGTTGCAACTTCATTGATAACCACGGTATAGCTTTGGGCGTTTTCCACCGCCGACCAAGTTATTTTGCCGTCGGCAATAACTGCGGCGGGAGCTTTAAGCGCCGGACCGGTTCCGCCCTCTCCGCTCTTTCCTCCCGTAAGCGTGCCAACGAGCACGCCCGTTGTGATTGCCGCAACGCTTATTACAGCCGCGCCTATCAGTACGATAGTGTTTTGCTTATTCGCAAACTTCTGCTTAGGCTGCGCTTCCGTTTCCGTTTCCGTTTCCGTTTCTGTTTCTGTTTCCTGCTCCGGCTGAACCGCGGTTTGCTCTTCTTCGGGCTTAACCGTCTCTGCAACGGGTACTTCTTTGACTTCCTCCGCCGCAGATTCGTCAGGTTGAGTCACTGCTTCCAACTCTTCGTCTTTTTTGGTTTTTTTCATCGCTTTATTCCCCTAAAAATTAATTATTTATTTTACCGTTTTTACGGTCTATCAAGTCGCGGTACCATTCGCCGCTGCGCTTGATAATTCTTTTCTGCGTTGCATAGTCTACGTAAATGAGTCCGAAGCGCGGTTTGAAACCTGCCGCCCATTCCATATTGTCCATAAGGCTCCAATAGTAGTAGCCCCTGCAATCAAGCCCTTCTTCCATTGCCCGGGAAAGCTTCGAAAGATATCTTTTCATATAATCGATGCGGTCGTAGTCCTCGACGGTTCCGTCAACGGTTACGATATCGTTTAATGAAATTCCGTTTTCGGTTATGTACAGAGGGACTTTAAGCACGGACTGAAAATATTTGAGCATTGCGTAAAACCCGTCTTCCGTAATGTTCCAACCCATATCGTTTTTGTGAACGTTCGGTTCCACTAAGCAAGTATGCTCCCTTTCGTTCGTCGGGTCGTATTTAACGTAATTGGTAAAGTAATGGTTGATGCCGAGAAAGTCTATCGGCTGCGCGATAAGTTTCATATCCGCGTCCGAAATATCCGGAAGCAGTCCCTTTTCTCTGAACCATTTACTCGCGTTTTCGGGATAGTGACCGAATACTATCGGTTCAAAGTACCAACCTGCCCAAAACTCGTTTGCAAGGCGAGCCGCCTCAACGTCCTCTTTTTTGTCGGTTGCGGGGCAGTTATATGCATAGTCGAGCGTGATTCCTATCATGCCGTCCTTTACGGTATTTCTGAAAATCTTTACCGCCTCTCCGTGGCTTTTCAATACGTTGTGCGCGGCGCGGAGCTTTGCGCGGTAGTTGCCCCTTATGCCGGGAGGAAAGCTGCCCGTAACGTAGCCGAAATCCGTAAACACAAAAGGTTCGTTGAAAGTTATCCAATCTTTAACTCTGCCGCCGAACGCGTCGAACAGAGTTTGCGCATAGTGCGAAAACCATTTTACGCTTTCGGGATTAACCCAACCGCCCCTGTCCTGCAACGCCTGCGGCAGGTCCCAGTGAAACATAGTGACGAACGGCTTAATGCCCGCTTTCAGAAGTTCGTCTATAAGGTCGCTGTAAAACGCGATACCTTTGGGGTTGACCTCTCCGTCACCGTCGGGAATAATTCTCGTCCAGGCAATTGAAAAGCGGTAACTGTCAAGATGCATCTTTTTCATAAGCGCGACGTCGCCTGCCATTCTGTGGTAGTGGTCGCACGCAACCGCGCCTGTTTCGTTGCGGTCTATGTTGCCGGGAATGTCGCAAAATACGTCCCAGTTGCTTTCGCCCTTTCCGTCTTCGCCGCGTCCGCCCTCAATCTGATAGGCAGCCGTTGCCGCGCCGAAAGTAAAATTTTCGGGAAAATTGAGTTTCATTTCAAAACTACCTCTATATTTTTATATTTGCCGTTTCTTACGTTTTCGGCAAGGTCGCAAGTTACGCTTGAAAATTCTTTACCGTCAAGACGGTAACTCTCTATCCGCGCGTCCCACGCGTTTATATTGCCGGGGTTTAAGTAAGTTACTTTGGTTTTTCCAAACAGCGTAAAGCTTGCTTTGCCGTCGGCAAAAAACTCCCTGTGCAGTTTGGGCGACAGCTCGAACGCAAGTTTTCCGTCCTTTATTTTAAAGGGCTGTTCGCAGCCGAACATAGTCCGCCACATTGACATCACTTCCGCATTCGCGCCCGTCAGCCTTGCCTGATAGCCCTTGCCGAACTTGCATTTATCGCTGTGGTTGGAGGTGACTATGAAAGAGCTGTTTTCCAAAGTGCTTCTGCCGTATCTTTCGGCAGGCATAAACGGTACTAAACCGTTTTTTATTTCCGAATAAAATTCCTCGTACATACCTGCCTGTAAAAGCGCGAGAATGAGTTTGTAACTCATATGTAAAAAGCAGGATTCCCTTTCAAGCCAACCCGACGGGAAAGAACGTATGCGGCCTATTTCCTGAGTCAATGCGTCCAAAGGTTCAGAGGTTTTAAAAAGCTTTAACTTATCGTCATACAGCTGAGAATGCTTGGCGCGGACATAGTCGTCCGTCTGACCTACGGCAAGAGCTTTTGCAACGCCTTCAACAAAGTGCGGAACTGCGCTTGCCTTAAAATTTTCGGGAAGGACGAACCCGTTTTCAAGCCGTTCGTATTCGGTTACTTCAAAGGTAAGATAGGTGGGCACCCAGCCGTCCGCAAGTTCCCTTGCCCGTTTTAAGCCGTCCTGCAATTTGCTTTTGCAAAGCTCCAAAAACAGTGAAATTTCCCGCTTGGGCGTAGCCGCCGTATTACCGTCGAAACCGCTGTAAACGCTTTCGAGATAGCGCTCTTTAAGCTTTCGGCTTTCAAAGTAAAATTGCATAGAGTCGGAGCATTCGCTGAGCAGTGCAAGCATACCGCCGAAGAAATCGGCTTGTTCCGCGGACCATTCAATGCCATCCGTCACAAGCGGACTTACGGTATTTGCAAGCCTTAAAAGTTCAATTGCGTCCGCCACGTTGCTGCCGAAAAGCGCCGGCAGACCGTTGGTTGCGTCGCACCAGCCGGGCTTACCCCCCTCCATATCCACGCCGCAGCCTTCGGGGTCGAGCGTAGCCGTCTTTATTGCGATAAGGAAAATCAGCTTTGCCATAAGCGAAGTCGTATAGTCCTTTCCGCCCGATTGCAGCCAGCCGTCATCGCCGAATTCTTCGACGCCGTGCAGCCTTCTTATCTTTCCGCCTTTAATTACCGTCTGCCTGCTGCGCGGCAATACGCGCGCCGACGACGAAAACCATTTTAACGGGGTTTTATAAAGTAAATTGCGCTCGTTTTCGGGATAAACCGCAAGATATGCCTTAACCAAATCGATAAGGTATACAAAGTGGTCGGTCCAGTACCCTTCCGAAAACTTCGCCTCATATACGGGCTGACAAACCGAAATCAATTCGTCAAGCCCCTTTTCGTCAAGCCCCAAAGCACACACCGCCTCGCCGAGCGTGAACTTACCGCCGAGAAACTTCGCGTGCGCAGAGTGCTTTTCGGGAACTTCGTTGCAAGTATACTTAACGCCCGATACTGATAACGGATTATATCCGTCCGCCTGCAACAGCGAGAAGAAATATCTGACGTTGAAGTCGCCGCACTGCGGAGTTATCAAAACGTCGTTGCGTCTGTTTTGTGCCACGTCGCGGAAATTTCCGTTACCGCAGGAATAGGGTTTAGGTTCGATATGGAACGCGTTGTAATCTCTTTCGGGGTCGCCGTGCTTGCGCGAAAAAACATAATAGGGCTGACCGCCGACCGTGACGGGCATTCCGCCGCGCAGAACGTTGTCGAAATAGCTCTGCTTTATATATTCGTCGAATACGGGAAACGCCGTCTGCGTTTCTACGAGCGAGGCTATCTTTTCAACCTCGCGCTCCGCTTCGTCGCGCATTGAAATTACTTCCTCCGCGCTTATCTCTTTTTTCAGTTTTGAAACCAAACGCTCGTCGCCGGCATAACCTATAAGCTGACAGAAAGTCACCGTCTGCCCTGCCCCGACCGTGCGCTTAGCATGCGCAAACGCGCAGAAAATTTCGTTTTCGGTACATTGATTTTCCAGCGTCAGTCCGCGTTCAAACGCCGTCGGGCGAGTTTTGGTTCTGTCCTCTCCGAAAAGCAATTTCGGTTCGACGACTATCTCGTCTACGCCGACGGGCAGGAAAAAGTTTCCGCCCGTGACTGCGCTTACTTCGGCAGTGTCCGAACTCGAAGAACGCATTTTAACAAACGCGTATCCGTCCGCAACTCCCTCCGCAGCCGCCCAGCTTTTTAAAAGGTTGCCCGTTTCTTTGAACGCCGAGTTGGAAAGTCCGTAGGGAAGTATCTGCGCAAGTCCGTCCAAAAACTCTACCTGCTGACTTGAGGCTCCCGTATTCGTGTACCTCACTATCCTGCCGAGAGCGGCAAAATTTCTGTTCGGCACACCGAAATATTCAACGCTTACCGAATGAGATTCCGCCCTATCTTCGATGCAAAAACCGCTTCTTGACACGGACATATCCCCGTGCGGATTTTCAACCGAAAACGGCTCCGAAAACTTTCCGTCGATTTTTAAGAAAGTGCGGAAACCCTGTCGGGGGGCGTTGGCGTAAGCTATCTCGGCAGGAGAAAACTCCATAATGGGCAGCTCCTTTCCGCCGACGCCGAAGCCAGCTATTCCCTGTCCGCGGTTTATGTAAAACGCCCAAAGCGGTCTGCCGTTTACGCCCGCAACCGCAGGTAAAAAGCTTGTAAAAGGAGGTTGCGCGTTGAAATTTTTAATTGTGAATTTTCCGTCCGAAAATTGAAAGTTGTTCATATCGCCTTATCTTGTCTGTGTTTTCAACGTAGGGAATGCGCCGTAGGTAAAGCACCATATATCGCTGTCCCAACCGTCTTCTTCGGGAAAGTTTGCAGGGTTCATTAAGTACTCTTTGCGAACGACGTCCGAATTGATTATATCGCCGCCCTTATAGAAAATGCCCTGCGCCGTGTCCATAGCTCCCGGAAAAGCAGGAACGGTAAAGTTGCCGAAAAATATCTCGTAGCCTATAATTCTGTTGCCGTTATCGTATTCGGGGTTGCGTTCGTAATACTCTATTCGGCTTTCAAGGTAGTCGTCGTAGTCGAACCCTTCGGGGACTTTGCCCGTCTGTGAATCGTAACCGAGATGCAGAACGTAGTCGTCCGCAACGGCCGCGTAACAGTTTTTGATTATGCCCGAGTTCCAGTCCGCAATGCCCCTTGAACCGCCCGTCGAAGAATATACCACAAGGCAGTTTTCTATTCTGCCTGCCGCGTCGCCCGAACCGTTTGTTCCTGCGATTGCCGCAGAATGTTCAAACCAGCCGCCGTGCGAAAGAGAACAGGACACGAAACAGTTTTTGATAAGTCCGCCGTTCGCTCCCGCAACTGCGGCGTTAAGTCCCTGACCTATAACGTTGATATTAATAAAAGAAGTATTGATTATCTGCGCGCTTCCGCCGGTAGACATAAAAATTCCGTTTGAATAGTTTGCGCCGTTGCCCTGCGGATTACCGAGCGAAGGACCCTGACCGTAGTCATCCTCCCCCTCTGCCCAGTCGCGCGCCTGAATGGTTAAATTTTTTATTGAGTGACCCATTCCGTCGAAAATGCCTTCGAATATGGCCGTGCTTTCACCGTCCTCTACGGGCTTGCCTATCGGGTTAAACGGAGCGTTGCCGAAGTCGATGTCGTTGCCCAGAACGTAAACGCCGTTCATATTCGTGCGTATGGAATTAAAGTCCTCGACGCTGTAAATAACCTTTGAAACAACGCGTACGGTAATTTCCGTATACTTGTTGCCAACGAATATTCTTATGCGCTTGTTGCCTGCCGTTTCTTTTTCAAAGACGCTGCTTTTAACGGTAAGCGTATCGTTGCGGAAAGAATATTCATTGCCGCTTAAAACGCGGTATTTATATGAAACCTTTTGTATTTTGTCGGTTTCGAATTTGATTGTAACGTCTTGCGGACGCTCCAACTCGAAATACGCTACGGTAGAATATCTGCCCACGCTTTCGTCTACGCCCTGCTCGATGCCCGTATTGGGTTTATCGGTAAGAGTGTCGCCGCTTGCGCAGCCCGCAAAAGCCGAATAGCTGAATATTGCAAGAGTGGCACATATTGCCGCCTTAATTCCATTTTTCATAATTTACCCCTTTTTAATTTAACCCTTTAATCCGCCTACCGTCATATTGTTCATAATGGTTTTTTGGAACAGGCAGAAAACTATTATTATGGGAACGGTCGCCGTTATCGCCGTAGCGAGTACTAAAGGATAGTTCGGGTCGTAAGCAAGTTGGTCGGACATATCCTTTAAACCGAGCGCTATCGTCGGCATACTGTTCAAGTAAAAATAGGGCGTCTGATAATCGCTCCACAGCCCCATAAATGTAAGCACGCCGACAGCCGTCAGCGCGGGCTTTGCCATAGGAACCATAATTTCAATAAAAATTCTGAAATCGGACGCGCCGTCTATCTGCGCCGCTTCCGCATAAGTCCAGCTTATGCTTTTAAAGTAAGCGTACAAGAAAAGGAAGTTAAACCCGAAACCGCCCGAATACAAAAACCATACGCCGAGAATGTTGTCGACCAGTCCGAGATTTTGCATAAGGCGGTACTGCGCAGGCAGCGTGCCGACAATGGGAACCATCATCGAAATAATAACTATGTTGTATATAATTCCGCGTCCACGAAATTTATATTTGGCCATAGTGTACGACGCAAGCGTGCAGGAAATTAAAGTTACCGCCACTCCGCCGCCGACAACGAGAAGCGAGTTTAAATACATTCCGAAAACCGAAGTTCCCCTGACCTTATAGTTAAAGGCTTCGACGTAGTTTGAAAAACCTGCCGAAAAGCTGATATTCCACTTGTCGGTTCCGAAGTCTACGGGGTCTTTGAAAGAGTTTAAAAGTATCCAGCCGAACGGAATTAAAAGCACCAGCGCGTAGACGATAAACAGTACGAAAACAACCGTGTACAGTATCGTGTTGCCTGCGCCCGCGCCCTTGACCGCGCCGACCGTATGACGGTAAAACCAGTTTTTCGACTTGTTGCCGACGGGACGCATTTGAGAAAGTTCGTCGTTCGTCATATATTCAACTCCTTAATAATTGATGTTTGCAAACATTTTGTCCAGACCCCAACGGGTAAGAAGAATTATCGGCGCAACGACTACCGTCGTCATAATGCCCAGCGTTGCCGCCTGAACACTGCCCGATTTATCCGTCGCCTGATTGAATATCCAAAGCCCCAAAGTCATTGTTTCGTCCATCAGTTTATCCGTCAGGAACAGGGGTTGGAACACAACCGTGAATATACCCATCATTGACATAATAAACAGGGTGACAAGCGTCGGCCAAATCATAGGAATGATAATTTTGAAAAGTTCCCCGAAAGTGCCCACTCCGTCAAGTCTTGCCGATTCCAGTACTTCTGTCGGAACGCGCTTTATCGTTCCCGACAAAAGCAGTAAGTTGCCGCCTATGCCCGCCCAGATAGTAAACCCGAATATCGTCCATCTTACTTTG
Organism: uncultured Christensenella sp.; assembly: GCA_910578655.1. Taxonomy (GTDB): domain Bacteria; phylum Bacillota; class Clostridia; order Christensenellales; family Borkfalkiaceae; genus Coproplasma. Next base: position 6,464 of record CAJTQE010000026.1, on the reverse strand, counting down.
GGCGGAACTAACAGGTCGGGAGCCTGAGCGTTAAAACCTTCGTAAAGCTTGCCCAACAGTCCGTCGACTTTAATCATATTCGAAAAGCCGAGCGCAAGCACTACGAGGGGAATTATAGAGGGCAGATAAAACAGTACCCTAAAAAAGCCCGAAGCCGGAATTTTACGGCAGAGAAAGTAAGAAACTATCAGACATATGGGGAAAATGATAAACATACCCACCACCGAATGAAGCGCCGAATTGACGAACATTATTTTAAACGCGGGGTCAAGCCTGAACCTCTCGAACCAGTTTGCATAGTTTTGAAAACCGACAAACCGCCAGCCCTCTATGGGGTCGTATCTTTGGAAAGTCATAATAATGGAGTCGACGTTGACGAACGCCCACATTATTACAAATTGCAGCACGGGATATGCCAGCATACTTATAACGAAAAGATTTCTGCGGAATTTTCTTGATTTGAAAAATTTGCGCGGCCGTCTTTTTCTCTTTTTTACGACGGGTTTTTGTTCCGTTTCGGGTACTTGGGACAAGGTTTCTTCAACCGTTGCTTCCTGCATAGCCCCCCTCCTTTTTACTAAACGTATTGATTTTTATACATCTGCCAACGCTTGTTAACGTCACCGTTCATCGTGCTGAAAAGCGCGTCGGGCGAATACTGCGCATCGCTGTTGTTGCCCCAGGCCTTGTAATAGTAGTAATTATTTTCGGGCCAGATAGTCGTCATTTTTGCAGTGCCTTTCAAGCCCGTCTGCCTCATCATCGGGTGCTGGGTATAGTTGTTGAATTTGGTGCTGTTGGCGTTAATTTCGAATATAGCTTTCTGCCACGCGCTTGCGTGGTCAACACCGCTTGCGTCCTTGAAAGAATCCGCATAGTTATATTTATAGGGAAGAACCGTTCCGCCGCTCAGTTTGGTGAAAAGCTGCGCATTCTCTTCTCTTTGCATAAACAGAATGAATTTTTCCGCAAGTTCCTTATTCGTCGCTTTTTCGGGTATCATTACGCTGTCGCCAAAAGAGCTTGTAAATGAAACTCTGTTGTATTTTTTGCCGTCCACTTCAAGTACTCTTTCGGTTGCGCCCTCGTCCGCGCGTATCGCGTCAAGCGTAACCGCCGCCGACGCCGAATTTTTGGGAAGTACCTTTCCGTCCGAGTCAAGTTTAACTTCGGAAATCGTCGGGGTGGGCATTATGGAAATTTCCTGCTTATATCTGTCAAGATAAATCTTCGATTCGTACTCTATCCAGCAAGCCGCAGGCGTCATTGCCGCCTTGCCCGAAGCGAAAGCCTGCTCGTTATCGAACTTACTGAGGCTTGCAACTTTGTCGTTCGACCACGATTTATTGTTTACAACAAGGTCGTACCAAAGCTGATATGCCTGTTTGAATTCCCCCCAGCCGACGTAGCTGCTTTCCTGCTTGTTGACCGTGCCGTCCGCGTTTTTCACAACCGCAAATTTATCGGGGTTGTAAACTTCGGGATTGGGATTTTTCTGCTGTGCAATGTCCAAAGTAAAATCGTCTTTTACGTTGCCGAAATTTTTGAACGAGTTCATCGTTTCGGGCCCTGCAAGCTGTCCCCACCAGTCAAACAAAACGTAGTCCCACTGCCATTCTTCGGAAAGACCCGACCAGGTGAACGGAACTATTTTACCGTCTTTGGGCACTCTCGGGTTGACGTCCAGATTGGCCGTAGAAACGTCGAGGCAGTACTGCCATAAATCGTAATAGGTGACGGGCGCCTTTCTTCCCCACCTGCGCGCGATATCACCGCCGCCCTGTTCGGTTGCAAGATAGGTCTGACCCTTGTCGCCGGCAAGCCATTCGTCTATTTTATCCATAACCGAAAGGTTGTAAGCTATGCCTGCCGTACCTATCGTCCAGGGAACTTTATAATAATGATATTCTCCGTTCCTGTCGGGATAGCGCGAGCTTGCAAGCACGTCGTTATCCCTTATACGGTCCGCAAAGGTGACGCCTGTGCTGACTTCGGTTGCGTAAAGGTCGTCAAGGTTATGTATCCAACCGGGTGCAACGTAATCTTCCCACGGTATGTCGTGACAGAAAATCAAGTCGTACTTAGTCCCGTTTTCCATCATATTTCCGACCGAGTTAATAAGCTGCGTATCGGGGTCTGCCTTGACGACGATACCCTCGTTTTCAGCCTCGAACTTTTTTGCGAGTTCGTCAACCCATTCGGAACCGTATCCGCCCTTGAAATAGGTTATCCAAAGTTCGTTTTCGGCTTTACCGCCTCCGCAGGCGGCAAAGCTCATACAAGATGCGCCAAGCACGGTTGCAAGAGCAACAGACATCAACTTTTTTCTCATTTAAAATCCTCCTGAATTATAGGAATGCACGTTTTTTGTAATAGAAATCGTTTTCCATAGCATCTAAAAAATAATGCGATTATCTATCACAAAATGATTATAACACACGAATTTGGCTATGTCAATGAAAAAATATATAAAAAAATGTTAGAATTTACAATTTGCGGCATTGACAAAGCCATTGTGTAATGATATAATTAGGTAAATGATAGAAATCGGTTTCTTAAACGGAGGGTAATATGAAATTTAAAAAGGCGGTCGGTTTAATCACCGCGTGCGCCGTAACCGCACTTTCCGCAGTGGGTTTGGCAGCGTGCGGCGGAGATAATGATTTGGCTGAAAAGATGTTCAATATCGGTGACGAGTATTATCGCACCGTCGCCGAACGCTATAAGCTGAACTACGACGAAATGCTTTACGATGATTTTACAAGCGGAATCGACACAAAGCGTTGGGTTGTTTCGGATTCGGTCTGGGACAAATGGAGTACCGACCAGAACGGCGTACGTCCGCAGAACGTCTTTCTGGTGGACGATGACAGCAACCCCGACGCGCATCTTCTTCTCCGCGCAAACGGTTCGTATTATAATATGAATAACGACCCCCTCTATTCAGCAGAAGAAATTGCCGCTTACGGCAACAACGGCAAGACTCTTTTCAACGAATCGCAGGGCTACGGAATGAACTCCGGCGCGTGCCTTTCGACTGTTGAGGCGCTCGGGCCCGGACGGTACGAGGTTAAAATGAAGCCCTGTCCGCGCGTCGGCGCGCTTACCTCAATGTGGGTCTATTCCTGGTTTACAAGCAACGACGGAAGCGTGCAGCAAAACGAAATAGATATAGAAATAGGTTTACAGCCAAACTTTTCGCAGGTATTCTTTACAACCTGGACTTCTCCCTCCAACAATACGAATATGCCGACCAACGTCGACTATTTCGTAAACGACGGAAATTATCATATTTATACGTTCGACTGGGTTGTAGACGCAGAAGTTCCCTACGTCGATTACTTTATTGACGGGATTAAGGTTTTAACCATAAACGCAAACGTGCCCACAACCAACGCAACGCTCAATCTCGGTATTTGGTGTCCGTCCTGGTCGGGCGGCGGTGTCGTCGACCCCGACAAAGACGGCATTTCAACCGACAGCCGTATGTTCGACAGCGACTTTGCGGAAATTTCCTGGTGGCGATACATTCCTTTCCAAATGTATAATTGGGAACAGCGCCCCGTGCAGAACCGCAACTTTAAAGAGGGCTACGTTCCAAAAACCTTAACAGAGCTGCCTCAGGCAAATAAATGCTCCAACGGAAACTTTGAACGCGACGATTACGGCGTGTACGGCAACCCGTGGCGCGACGATACGATAACCGACCCCGACAGTTCGCTTTTCGTCGAAAACAGCAGTGCATCGATAGTGACCGAAACAGTTGACGGACAGACTAACAGTTATGCGGAACTTGTCAACGGCGGTCAGTTTGGTCAATGGCTGCGCGGCGCCTCGCGCGGATTTAAATACAGACTGAGCGGAAAATACCGCACGGAGGGCGAAGCGCTGGCTTCTTTCGGGTACATTCATTATCTCGGTTATTCTACGGAATCGCCCTCAACCAGCTTCGACGAAATTGTACTCGGCTCCTCGCCGACCTGGAAAGATTTTTCGATAGACTTCATCGTTGACGAAGGCAACGTAAATAACACGCTCAGCATCTATTACAACCTCATAAATTCAACGGGAAAAGGCAAATGCCACTTTGACAATATTTCGCTTATATATTTAGGCAATTAATTTTCTTCATTCTTCTTAAAACAAATCACCCTGCCTCCCGGCAAGGTGATTTGTCATTTTATTGCTTTGCAACTGTCGGTTATTTTTACGGTTGCGGGAATTACGATTTGCTCTTTGGGACTGTTGCCGTCCTCTATTTCTTTGATAAGTTTATCGGCGAGAACACGGCCCATTTTTTGAATATCCTGGCAAACGCAGGTAAGCTGCGGACTGGTAAGCTGAGAGAATACGCTCCCGTCAAATGCCGCAACTGACACGTCGTTGGGAATTGAAAGTTTCATTTCGCGCAAGGCGTTTATACCGCCTATTGCCGAGTAATCGTCGGGGAAAAGAATTGCCGTCGGTTTAAGTTCCGCATAGAACTTTTTCGTCGCCTCAGCGCAGGCTTCTAAATTATAGTAACCCACGCGCACGCACGGAAGACGTTCTTTATTTACTTGCTTGAACGCGTCGGCATAGCCGCGCTTACGCTCATCGGCGACGTATCCGTCCTCACCCGTCAAAAACAATATGCGCTCGTGACCCATTTCAATCAGCTTTAAAACCAATTCTTTGGTCTTTTCGTAATTATCGCTCATTACGCTTGAAATAAGCTCGCCCGAATAGTCCAGTCCGATGCAGGGGATATCGCTTGTCATAAGTTCGAGAACCAAGTCGGCGGTATAATCCCCGAATACCAACACCCCGTCAAGCTGTCTTATATGGCAGTGCTTGACAAACGCATGCGTGCCTACGTCATTACCCTTTGAAAGCAAAGTAATATCATAGCCCGCATTTTCGGCAACGTATTTAAACTCGTTTAAAATTTCCAAAAACAGTTGCTGCGTTAGGTCAAGCCTGTCGCGGATATAAAAAAGCACCCCGATATTATAAGAATGTTTTGCTTTCAATGCGCGCGCGTTAGCGTTAGGGGTGTAACCCATTTGTTTGGCTGTTTCCAATATTTTTCTGCGCGTTTTCTCGTTTACGCCGTTATAGTTGTTCAATGCCTTTGAAACAGTGCCCGGCGCATACCCGCTGTTTTTAGATATGTCGTAAATAGTAATCATATATATATTTTAACAAAATTAACATAAAAATGTCAAACATTTTCGGAAACCGATTTCTATTTCTGTAATGCGCGCATTTCATTAAAATTTATTAAAATTGATATTAATTAAAGTTAATTTCAAAATTATTTTATCATTAACTTAAAGAAATGTCAATACTTTAATTAATAAAAGTAAATAAAATAAATATGAGTGAATGATATGGAAAAATTTAACGATAGATTAAAACAATTAAGAGAAGAAGTCGACATTTCAATGAATGAGCTTGCAAAGTCAATCGGAGTAAGCAATGCGGCTATATGTAAATGGGAACAAGGAATTGCCGAACCGAAAGTTACTTATTTAATTAAGCTTTCAGAATATTTTGACTGCACAATCGATTACCTTATAGGCAAGACCAACGAATTTCAATTTTCAAGTCAAAATGAAAATGCGCAACCTTTGAAACTTTCGGAAAAAGAAAAATCGCTTATTGAAATGTACCGCGAATTGACTCCTAATTTGAAAGAACTGCTTATAAAAACCGTAAAAACCTGGACAAACTTTTAAACAACAAAAAACTCAGACGTCCTGTCTGAGTTTTTATTTTTTGAAATCCGTCAACTACCTTCTCAACGGCGGTAAGGACAACCGCCGTTTCGGTCACCGCAAACGCCGTTCAGCTGACTTGCGATACGCGTTAACCTGACAACAATTAGGATACCACTGCCAAGCGTAAGGCTTGCGTTTGCTCACCTCACGCAAATAAAACAACGGGTGTCCGTTGTTTTATGAAATTTGCGTTCGTCCTTGCAAGGCATTATGCCCGTTAAAATACGTTCCCCGTACTTTCTGCCGCTTTCCGCAAGCGGAAGCCTTCGGCAGGGCGTCGCTACGCTCGCGCGGCGTGTATTATGCACTCAACTTAGTTAGGTATAATGCCCCGAAAGAAATATACAGCATAAAAAATAAAGAAGTGCGAATGCACTTCTTTATTTTTTGAAATCCGGCAACTACCTATCCTTGCAAGGCATTATGCCTAACTACTTTCGGCGTAAACGAGCTTAACTTCTGTGTTCGGAATGGGAAAA
>CAJTQE010000026.1:0-213 GCA_910578655.1 uncultured Christensenella sp. | reverse complement strand
GACCCTGCGGTTAACAGCCGCATGCTCTACCGACTGAGCTAAAGCGGAATATCAGCACGCCACCCACACTTACTGTAAGCGATGTGCTAAGGCGATAAAGCCTGACAACTGCATAGTTATGGAAAAAGGAAACGATACAAACAAGACAATATTAATTACGCTCGTTAAAATGTAGCTAATCTTCGTTATTTTAAGGATTCGTGTTAATCTTTC
>CAJTQE010000025.1:22072-22552 GCA_910578655.1 uncultured Christensenella sp. | reverse complement strand
CGTTTTCTTTGAAGAAGGGCTTTCCTTAAAATCGTTGTAGTAGCCTGTAAGAATTTTTTTATAGTTCTTACATATCCACCCAAGGTTTTTAGCGAAAGGTCTGTCCTGTAAAAAGGTTTTACTGTCTTCATAGAATTGAGCAAGTAGAGTAAAGTCTATATCTGAAACTGTGCCGTCGTACCCGTCAACTGAAATATTAAATCTTTCGCAGAACTCTCTCATTCCCGGCACTTCGTCACCTATGCGCGCGGGTGCGGGGGGGATAATATCTATATCTTCATCTGTATCTCTATCTGCCTCTATTGGAATTTGGTTTGAATTTGGTTGTAATTTTTCCAACCCGTCCCCTGTTCCAAGTTCAGCATTTTGTTTCTGTCTTCGCTTATAAACGTTGTTATATGTTTCACTTCCGATTGAACCTGCGGCTTGCGGCAAGAACCCGTCGCCGTCATTTTTTTTAAGCAGAAGTCCTTGTGTCCG
>CAJTQE010000025.1:17303-21972 GCA_910578655.1 uncultured Christensenella sp. | reverse complement strand
AAATATCCGTTACACTCAATACTTAAAAGCATAAGTTTCAAGTAGATAATCGTGTATGTATCTCCGCCTGCAATACGGCGCAACTTCTTAATGCGCGCGTCGCGGAAAAAGTGTCTGTCGAGCTTTAACCAGTAGTACCTTTTGTTGTTAATCTCGTTTCCGTGTGCCATACACACCTCAAAATTCGTTATTTGGTCGCGGGAAATGCCCCTTTTTCGCGTTTTTCAGCGGACCGCGACTATTTACCCGCCAAAACCCTTCGTGTCGTAAAGGGGCATTTAAACGCTTAGTTGTTGATTAGTTCTTCTTGTTGAAAAAGGCATCTTCAACGGTCTGCTGACCTTTGGTAGATTTGCCTGTTTTCTTGCCTTTCGCCGGGGACTGCTCTGCGCCGTCGGTTTCCGAACCACTTTCTTCGTCTTCGTTGTCAACGCCTGCTCTCTCAGCCATAGCCGCGATTTCTTCGTCGTTGGGTTCGCCGTCGATAACGATAACGTCGCCAAGGCTTTCTTCGTTCTCGTTTCTGCTGTCGGAATAATGAATAGGCGCGTCGGGTGAAAGTTCTTCTCTGAAACCGCCGTCCGATTCGTATGCTTTCTGGAAGTCAACGCTCATTACGCCCCACTTACCGATAAGCTGACGAATCATAGTCTTTCTTGCCATTCCGTCGAAATCAACGTACCAGAAAGAACTATATTTCCATGCATCTTCGGGGGGATATTTATTTGCCAAATAGTCCTCATACGAAACGCGGGAAAGTTTAGGGTTGTTCGACTTAACCGCGTCGAGCTTAAACGCCTTACTGTACCTTGCGGCGTGTTGAAGCATTTTCTTTTTGGACCAGTAGATAGCCTTGAAGAAACCGCCGTGCGCCGTATTGTAACGGAAATAAGCGTAATAGCCGACTGTGGGAGTCTTTTCGCGCAACTCGTCGTCTTCAATGGGTTTAAATTCGTAAATTTCGTTAATGTTGTCGATTTTTACAATTTCGCCCTCTTTGATTTCAACGACGTTTAACTGCTCGTAATAGCCCGACCTTTCCGCAAGCTGTACATAACCTTTCCAGCCAAGGACGAAAGTTGCAACCGTGCGGTCATTCTTCTTGTCCTCGAAAGGTAATATGTAGCAGTGCCCGATAGAAGGCGACATAGAGAGCTTTAAGGCGTTTGCCAAAAGTCCTGCGCTTACAACCGTCGGGAAGTCGCATTTCTGCAACTGGGGATTGACCGCTACTGCCGAGGAAATGCTACTTATAAACTTTCCCGCCTCGTTCTCGTTACCTATCATTGAAACGATAGAGTTCTTGTTTTCAACCTTCTGCAACCACGCCGAGAAACGCTTGGGCTGTTCCTGCGGGGCGGGTTGCTGTTGAAGACTTGTTAAAGTGTTCTTACCTGCCATAATGATTTATTCTCCTTAATTTTTAGTCTTCGATTTTTCTGTACTCAATGTTGTTTTCATTGAGGAATGCAGCCAGTTTCTGGAAGTCTTCCGCCGAACCCTTAACTTCAAAACGAATGGTGATTTCGGTTTCTTCGCTGTCGCTGTTTTCGGCTCTCTGCGCCGCGTTCAACTCTGCGACCTTTGCGCGGTCTTCTTTAAGCCTTTTGTTTTCTTCTATCGTCTGCGCCAAATTTAAGGTGCGGAAATAGAAAAGTTTCAAGCCGTCCGTATCGTTTGCGCCGAGCGAATCAATAACCGTTAAGTCCTCACGGATCTTGGTTATCTTTTCGTCGATTGCTTTGGTTGTGGCTTTAATTTTCGCGGTTGCGTTGTACCACTTCGGGTCTTCGATTTTTTCATAAGGCACAAGGTCTGCAAGGTCGCCTATGGCTTCGTTAAAGTACTTAACTATCTCAGCTTTCTTTTCTGCTTTCGCCTTGTTTTCGGCTGTGGCAATTATTTCGCCGATTCTGTCGGTTGCTTTCGTTACCGCCGCGATTACCTCGTTTACTTCTTCGGTAAACTTATCAAGCGGCGCGGTATAGACTTTCTTAATCTCTAAACGCTTTGAGTTTAAAGTCTTAACGAAATTGTTCAGCGCGGTTCTGTCTTCTTTTGCCTGCGCAATATCGTCGCCGTATTCTGCGTTCAAATAGCGTGGCAGAATTTCGTTTACCTGAGCCATAAGTTCTTTGTTGTTCCACGCTATCATTGCGGGAATAAGCTGTGCAATGTCGTCTTTTAAAATAAGTTCGAGTTGCTGTGACATAGATATATCTCCTTAAAATTTATAATTTTTAAATCGGGGGTAATTTAAGTGGCGGTTCTTTTTTTGCTGTTACGCATTTCCAGAAATCATCCTCTGCTTTTTCAAGGACTCTAATACTTTCTTCTTCTTCGCTACGCTCAAACTTGTATTCGCGTTCCGTAATAACAAGTTTTTTCTTGCCATTCTCGTCAAGCGAATAGCTTTTGAAACGCACCTTTAATATGTAGAAGTCCCAGCCTGTTGTGCTCAGATAATGAAGTACCTGACAGTAATAATAGTTTGGTATTTGGTCATCCCACTGGTCCCAAGCCTTTCGGCTGTTCGGCTCGGTGTGTTTAATTTCAAGACCACCTTTGCGCCCGGTTGCTTTCTCGATAAGTCCGCCGTCAACCGATGCTATTTGGTGTCTGCATTTAAATACGGTGTCCTTGTAGTCAACGAATTCATATTCGTCGGCGTGCTCAATAGCAAATAACTGTGCAATAGGGTCTTCCGCCAAGGAACCTTCTTCCATTCGTTTGTTGGTTTTAAATGACGATTGCACCAAACCAACCTTTTCTTTCCAAAGGTCTGTATTCTTTTTCCACGGGCTTAACCCAAGTATCGCCGCCGCGTCGCTACCGCCTATCCCTTTTGAGCGAAGCGCGTACCATTCTGGCGACTTGTATATAATTTTTAATTCTTCAACTATCTGTTCCATTTCTTCGCCTGACACGCCATCCCAACACTTTCAGCTTTCATAAGTCCATAATTACGCCAGAATTCATCCCACCAGTCGGTTGCAAGTCCACCCTTTAAAAAATGTTCAAAAGCTCTGTGGGGTGCTTGCTTTGCTATATAGTCAAGGCTCATTTGTCTTGCTTGGATAGCGGTAAAAACCGCACTACCGATAGGCTTCTTTTTTGGTTTAGCCTTATTAACGGGTTGCTTAATTATCTGCAATAAAATTATTTGAATCATTTTTTAACTCGCTTGAAATTTTTATTTTATGCCGCTATCGGCACTCTGATTAAAGAGGTTAATCTGTGTACCCCCCCCCGTGATTCTCTTTTCGATAAGGGAAATGTATTCGGGGGAAAGCTCAATGAGAATGAAATCTCTGCCGTTTTCCTTTGCCACTTCACCAGTAGTTCCGCTGCCAGCAAACGGATCGAGAACCGTTCCGCCTACCCTACTGCCCGCGAGAATACACGGTTCGATTAAGTCTTTCGGGAATGTTGCGAAGTGTGCACCCTTGAATGGTTTAGTGGTTACGTCCCAGACGTCGCGTTTGCGCCGGGTGGGTCTAAAATCGTAGGCGTGTCCACTCTTTGTTCTATAAAACTTGTCGGGGTGTTCGGTGTATTTCTTTCCGCCGTATCGCGGTAACTTTTCGCCAGTCTGCTCTGTCGGCTCTTTAAATCGCTTTGAAGTGTAATCAACGACTGGTTCTTCAATAGCTTTGTAGTTGAAGTAATAATGCGCTGACTTTGAAAGCAAGAATATGTATTCGTGCGATTTGGTACAGCGGTCTGTAACGCTTTCGGGCATAGGGTTTGGTTTGTGCCAAATTATGTCCTGCCGTAAATACCAGCCGTCTGCCCTTAACGCAAGGGCGAGCAACCAAGGAATACCCATTAAGTCTTTCGGTTTCATTCCGAGAGAAGTCGGCTTTATAAGTTCGTGCTTATGTGTTCCGAGAATTCCTTTGTTTGTTGCTTGTATCTTTGCGAGCGGGGTAGTTTGACCTTTGCCCTTTCCGCTACCCGCATAACTATCTGCAATGTTGACCCATAATGTGCCGTCAGACTTTAAAACGCGCCGAACTTCGCGGAATATAGCAACGAGCTTTTCTATGTACTCATCCACCGTTTTTTCAAGTCCGATTTGCCCTTCTACGCCGTAATCTCTTAACTGAAAGTACGGCGGCGAAGTTACACAGCAGTCAACGCTGTCCGACGGTAGTGTTTTAAGTTTTTCAAGAGCTTCGCCTTGTATAATCACGCAGCCACCTTTTTCTTGCGCTTACCTTGCGCTGATGTCGTTTTGTCGAATTCAAGATTGAGGTCTTTCATTGTCGGTATATTGTCTTTAACTACCGCAAGTTCGGGCACATTTGCCTTTACAAGAGCCGTAGCAACGGGCGGGCATACCGCATTTCCGAGCCTTGCAACCTGCTTTGATTTGTTGTACGGTTTACCGATTTTGCTTTCTATGTCAATGCAGTAATCAGTGGGGAAACCTTGGGCGAGTTTCAATTCTTCGGGTTCGAGCATTCTCATTCCAACGTCGGAAATAAAGTATTGCACACCCGCAATTTCAAAGATAAGAAGTTCGTCCTTGGCTATGTTGTAGCCCGCGTAGTTGTTTAAAAGGTCGCGCACCATATCCCACTTTCCGAGATTTTGAGTATCGCCAACTTTCTGCAGATAGGTGCTTACTAAAACTTCGTGCGCTTTGGCGGTTACTGTGGGGAAC
>CAJTQE010000025.1:16661-17289 GCA_910578655.1 uncultured Christensenella sp. | reverse complement strand
ATGTGATTACGCAATACACACAAATGCTGTTCCACGAGATAGTGGCGAGGTTCAACCGTAACTGTTGCTAACGGGCTGTCGGGACTGCTTGCGTGGTCTGCGCCGCCGTAGTAGTGCATTATGTTCGCCGTCATAAGGTGTTCGTGATTCGTGCCAGTAATTGTGGGTATAGGCTTGTCCGCACCGCTACCCCTACCGTCCGCACCATCGCCATATCTACTGGAAAGATTAACGGAAACCAAAGCATTATGGTCAATTCCAGTTACTGTCGGCGCAGGGTCGGTTATGTCTGCACCTTTCTGATAATCGCCGCTGTAATGTTTTGCCAAGTAATTAGCTTTGAGTTTAGGCTCAATAAGGTAGTGGTGATTTGCGGAAGTCTGCGTCGACATGGGCTTATCGGGGTCTTGCGCTGTGTTTGAGTAATTCATTTCCATTATGAACGGCTGGGGGTTTTTGATTACGAACTTGTCAAGTCCGCGCGCAATTCTGCGCAACGTGTTAGGGACAAGCACTTTCTTTCTACCGAAAATGGAAGGACATTCAAGCAACCAGTTTATGCAGTCGGCGGCGGTTCTGTAAGGTTCCAACCCTTCACCTTCGCCGTGCGTGGGCGCAGGCCATACGA
>CAJTQE010000025.1:14361-16651 GCA_910578655.1 uncultured Christensenella sp. | reverse complement strand
TATCGCAACGAGCAATGAGATAGAAACGCTTTCTTATTGTCGGTGCGCCGTAATCGCAGGCTTTAAGTACTCGCCATTCAACTTCGTAACCGAGCGCGCGCAGTTGTTCAACAAATCTGTTAAAGGTCTGCCCGGCGCGTTTCTTGTCGGGTTCAAACTGTTGCTGTTCTACCGACAATACTTCGCCTTTTTCAGCGGTTATGTACTTGGTTTTGCCACCCACTTTTACGATTTCCTTTACGCAGTGCCCGTTTACACGCATGGGCTTTAAAGGTCCCCAAGTTGTAAATTCTTCGACGTTTTCGAGAATGATTACGCGGGGACGAACCATTCCCGCCCATTTGAGAGCAATCCACGCAAGACCGCGTATATTCTTCTTAACGGGCGTATTGCCTTTCGCTTTGGAAAAGTGAGTACAATCGGGCGAAAGCCACATAAGCCCAACAGGTCGCCCTTGTGTAATTTCTTTCGGGTTTACGCCCCACACGTCTTCCATAAGGTGTTGCGTGTAAGGGTGATTAACGCCGTGCATTGCTATTGCATCGGGGTTATGGTTTATTGCTACGTCCACGGGCACACCGAGTGCAAGCTCTATTCCAGTACTCGCACCGCCACCGCCCGCGAAGTTATCAACTATCATTTCACGCAGAAGGTTGTCTTGATACATGCATTACCCCCAAATCAACCTATCTTGCCTGAAATCATTGCCCATAATCTTGCGAATGCTACCTTTCATAAAGACCCTTACACCGCGCTTATCGGCTTGCTCAACGATTTGGGTTATCCATTCCTTTTGCGGAATAACTTTACCCTTGCGGTTGCCTGTTTCTGCGCCGATTATAAGCTGGCGCGTTCTGCCCAGAATGAGCGTCAAGTCAAGCGGTTCAAGTATCGGCTCAATACTAAGGAAGTCCGTAATCTCGTCTTCGCCCAGCGCGTCGACCTGCGACTGCATCGTGATGGTCTTTCCGATAAAGAGCGGAAGTTTACCTTCATACTTCTTACAAAATTCGTCCCGCTTTTTATTGAGTACGGCAATGTTGGTTTTAGTCAGAGCTATGTACTGGTGTTGCGGGAAAATCTGCATTGCGAGCAATACTTCTTCAAGCCATTCGTCCTTCCAAGTACCTATGTCGGACATACTGTCAATGAATATGCGCTTGGACTTTTTGCTTTTAAGTTTCTTTAACTGTTCGGGTCTGTATTCGGGGCAAGCCCAGTTTTTTGCATAATGGAAACGCTTATTCAGGACATTCCCGTAACAGTATTTACAGCCGTTCGGACAGCCAACAACGGGGTTTACGGTGCTGTCGCACCAGTCGATTTTAGTTTTATTCATAGGTTTTCCTCTCGCTAATTATTAGAGCTTTGAAATACGCAGCGCGGACGGTTTATACTGTCCGTTTCTTTGCGCCGTTCTCATGCAGGTGTAACAGCAATAGAAGCTCTGACCGTTTTTGTACACATAGTCCGCCCAGTTAATGCGACAAAATCTTTTACCACAAGTCGGGCACGTCTTTGTCATAAGGTCAACGCTTCTTTTTGCTGTGTTCTTTGTTTTGGACTTTTTCAATTCAATCCCCCAGTCTGACGGTTTAAAAATTCTTCAACGGCTTCGTTCATTTCTGCCTCGCTATCGACTGCATAAAGTGAAGAAATCGACACCTCATACGCCGTGCGGTTCTCAATTCCGTTATTGATTACTTTCTGATACTCGCGGCTTTGTATGCGCCCCGAAATGACGATTCTATCGCCGACTTCGAGTTTGTCAACAAAATTTGCGTTTCTGCCCCACGCTATGGCGGGTATGTAATCTGATTTGTTGTAAGAGCGATTAACCGCGATTAAAAGGTCAGCGATTTCACGGTTAAGCAGTGTAATGCGGTAAACGGGCGGTTTACAGATATAGCCCGCAAGGACGATTTGGTTCGGGTTTTTACTGGTAGGTTCGTCCAGAAGTTCACGCACAAAGAACGTAAGAAAAAGCCTTGCTTTTCCGTCTATAATTTTGTTGTACGAGCGGAATTGCCCTACCGCACAAATACTGCCCCCCCCCCGCAACGTCTTTCGGAAATCGTAACGGGTATATTGTCCGTCTGTCCCGAAAGACGCGGCACTTTTACGGTCATTTCGTAAAACTTCTCACCGCGTTCTTCGTGAGAGAATTTAGGATCGCTCTCAATTTCGCCGCAAATGTACGCTCTGTTTGTCTTGTCTTTTAAGTTTTCCATAGGTTTTTTATGTTCCTCCAAAAATATTGTCATATAGTGAATAGTGATATTTGCCCGCC
>CAJTQE010000025.1:2680-14351 GCA_910578655.1 uncultured Christensenella sp. | reverse complement strand
GACGAAATGTTATTGAGTCGGTCTTGGGCGATTTTTGCCCACTTGGGGTCTATCTCAAAACCCAAGTAGTTAAGCCCGATATTCTTAGCTGCTACGCAGGTTGTTCCGCTCCCAGCGAATGGGTCAAATATGAGTGCCCCCCCCCGCAAACGTGCTGTAAATGCCTTGTTACGAGCTGTAGCGGTTTAATTGTGGGGTGTTCAAACTTGTCCTTGTCGCTCTTATTTGCGCCCGATACAAACCATTTACTTTTGAGTTCGTAACCGTCATTGAGCGGCACACCCTTTTCACGAAAGAAAAGGCAGTATTCAATATCTGGTAGCCAACTGTTGTTTGTCTGCGGTGTGGGGTTTGTTTTGTTCCAAGTCAGCAGTTCAAACAAACAGCCTTTCTTGTCGATGAAGTATTTCATTATGTCGAGCAGTTGTAACTTACTGCACCAAATGAAAACATTTATCTTTTTGAGTACTCGGCAGAATTCGTCAAGAATTGCATAGTCAATTCCCTTTTCAATAGATTGACCTTGCTGTTCACATTCGCCCCTTTTCGCTTGCTTTAACATTTCACCGTAAGTCATTCCATTCAGAGCGGCGCGCGAATCGTCGTATCCCATAAGCCTTAACCGTTTCTTGGCTGTTCTCTCGCCAAGTTCGCTACTACCGCTACCGCCTTGTTGATACAGGTAAGGTATATCGGTGTAAATACAGTCAATACTCTTATCGGGAATGCGTTTTATTGCTTGATAGCTGTCGACGCAGTGTATTGAATTTTCTTCAAATGGACCTATCATACGCAGGCATTTGCAACCTTGTAAAATTTAAGATTCTGTTCGGAATAGGTGAATTTAACATCAATTCCCTTTTTCTTCATTCTTTCAACGATTTCGTCGGGACCGTGGCGAAGAATCAATGTTCTTATGTACTGCTCGGTTGTTCCGAGATACTCAGCCAACTTTGCACAAGTCAAATTCTTTTCGAGCGGATAGAATTTGCAACACTCGCCTTTTTTGCAAGGACGCACCGAAGGTTCACAGTCCACAATGCGCTGGCAGTTCCAGCATAAATTTCCTTCCATCGTGGTTAGCCCTCCGTTCTCGACTGCGGCACCTCGTCTGTTTCCATAAACGGCTCGTAAGCGTCCTTAAAGAATTCGCCGAGTTTAATTTTCATTTGACCGTCGCGCCCAGCTTTTTTGTCCATAGTGCGAATGGTTTTTAAAAGGTTAAACACATGCTTGTACAAATGAGTTGTTACGGTGTCCGATTCTTCTTTCGTGCAAACATAATAACCGCCTTTATACGAGCCGATAACCTTTTCGAGTTCGCCGCTATTGCGGATTTCCCGAATGTGTACACGCAGCGTGCGTTTAGACATACCAAACATTGCGCTCAAATCTTTTGCGCTGATGGCATTTTCCTTGCCGACGTGATTTTTCAGCTCGTCATAAAGACGGTAAGTGATACTTTCGTGGTGTTTAGTTTTAATCCCCATATTGTCAATCCTTTTAATAGTTTCTTTTGATTACCGCGCTTAGTCGTTCTCGGCGAGATAATCAATGCTTACCCCAAGCACATTTGAAATAGATTTCGCTATCACAAGAGAAGGTACTTTGTAACCGCTCTCAAAATTGCAGTAAGCAGGCTGAGAAACACCTATTGCTCTGGCTACTTCTCTTTGAGTTAAGCCTTTCTTTTCTCTTGCTGTTTTCAGTCTGTCAGAAACAGCCATTTTTTTGAACTTCCTCCTTTAAAATGTGCTTTTGATAACCTATCGGTTATTGACAAGTAGGGACTTTTGTGGTAAAATACTTTCGCTACAAAGAATTATCAAAAAAGCCTACTTGCCAATAAACTGCCCCCACTTTGCGTTTTCGGGGGTGGTAGGTTTTGGTTATCGTCTTTTTTGATAACCTTGGTTATCATTATATAGGAACTTTCCTGCATTGTCAACTATTTTTGCAGGAATTTTCCTAAATTATTTTTTTAGGAGAATTACTATGGATAAAGCAACTGAAATCATTATCGAACTTATGACACAACGCGGACTTTCCGCCCGCCAGTTAGAATCGTCGGCTAATTTATCGAATGCAAGCATTCAGGCGTGGAAAAGCGGAAAGGCACGCCCCTCGGTAGATGCACTTGTTAAGCTGTCGGACTACTTTGGTGTATCGGTTGACTTCCTTTTGGGTCACGAAGTGCAAGAAAAAAAGTCGTCCCTTACGGAACGACCTGCTTATGATATTGCCGAAAAGTTTGTTAGCGAGTTCGGCTCTCTGCTCTCGGAAAAGAATTTTATAGACTTCACAAAGCTCTACAATGTAATGAACGAGAACCAGAAGACGTTTTTACTTGCCAGAACGATAGGAATGTTGAATGGGCAAGGTATAAATACTCAAGCCATTGTCGGCTACTAATTTTTAACGGGGGTAAAAAGTATGAAATCTATGTTTAAGAAATTGTTAATTGTTGCTTTTGCTGTGCTGTCGGCTACTCTTACACTCTTATTTGCTGGCTGTACAGACAATGACGATAGCTTGCAAGCTGAATTTGCCAAGTACCTTTCACTCGATAAGAAAAACGGCACCTACGCAATGAATTCGGAAACAAAGGTTAGCCTTTTCTCTTTCGATATGACGGACGATACGCTTCCGAAGTTCTGCATTGAATTTAATATTGAAGATAAGCCCCTTTCTGAATGGCTCGAACTGTCAAACGAGAAAAGAAAGGGTGACTTGAAAGCTATCGCGGTGTCGGCGCAGAACTTTATTGTGTTGAAAGATTATAGCAACCGTTGTCAGATATACATTTCGGTCATATACAGTCCCGGCACGCAGTCCATATACGATTTGAACAAGGATACGCTGTACGTTCCGAATTGTGACAGTATTTTTTCGGAAATGTACAAAACCTACTCTACTTGCAGTCTAAATGAAGTAAGGGAAAGACCTACTGGACCCGACTGGCTCGCAAATAGAAACATTAAAGGTTCAAGCGACCTTGAATCAATGTGGGTTTATGTAAGTAATGGCGCACTGAAAATATCAGGCGAATCCAAATCGACAGCTGTTTAAACTACCCCACCGCCGTGCTTTATTGAGCCGATTACTCGATTAAAGTATAATTTCCCTTACGAATTTATTTTTGGAGGAAATTATACAAATGAACCAATTTATCAAAGACTGCTTATCGAACATTGCCAAAAATTCGGAAGCCATTTCTGCCGCCTCGCAGGGCATAAACACAGCCGTCATAGCTATTTTAGGCTATACTGCCGGGCAACAGGACGCGCAAGACTTTGGTGGTATCTTTAATGCAGCAGAATCGTTAAACTCTTTTACTCAGGTAGAGAATGGGTCGCAAAATATCGTTTCGGTAAAACCTTTAATTGAGGTGATAAAAGAAATGATAATTGAACTCAAACTCAAAGGCTCAGTCCGCGAACGTGAAAACGGGCTGATTGAATTCCGTAACCAACAACTCGGTTCGACTTACGGGAGGGACGAAAATGAAATAAAAGAAAAGTTATTAAGGAAAATTCGGGCACTGAAAAGCCACAGAAAATTACCGCAACAGCAAAATAAGAAAAAATTCCCTTTACTCTCGGAATTCTATACGCAACGCTACTTGCCTTATAAACAGAGCCAAAAGCGAGCAGAAAACACTTTAAAGGGAATTGAGTACAACTATAAGTACATAATTGAGCAAGGCTTTGATAAGCCACTCAACGAGTACACGGCGAAAGACATTAAGGACTTCCTTTTTGCGATAGATAAGACAAGGAAACGCCAGATTATTCAGGGAATGCTCAACAACCTTTTCAAATACGCAGTGTCGGAATCGCTCTTAACGGTAAACCCCTGCACCGCCATTGAAAAAATGGAGCATGATACGAATATGGGCACGTCCTTTTCATTTGTCGAGCAAGCGCGATATTTCAAAAGGCTTTTTGCGGACGAGAAAATCAACTACCAGCTTAAATGCTATTATATTTTTACATATTTGGTCGGCAGTCGAAGAAATGAGGGTCTTGACGTTATTTTTTTGGACGCGGATATGGAAGAAAAGCTCTTAAAAGTGAACGGCACCAAAACCGACGGATCGCTTAGACAAATTCCTTTATTTCCGTTCGTTGAAAAACTGCTCTCTACTCTTACCCCCAACAAGAAAGGTCGTTACTTCCCTTTTACCGAGCGGGCCGCAGATGGTGTGTTCAGTAAGTTTATGAAAGAATTAGGAATGGACCATAAACTTCACGACCTGCGCCACTCGTTCGGCACTATTCAAATCTGCTGTAATAAAATAGACGTTAAAACCGTTTCGCTTTGGATGGGGCATTCCAACATTGAAACTACTTTAAAGTACTATACCCACCCTGAGCAACTCGATAAGGCGACTTTTTTACGCGGCGATTTGTCGGAAGACGAGAAAACGGTCATTTATAAGGGTAAATATGCCGAAATACTGCAGTTGATAGATAGTTTTCTAACCGCTCATACCCAAAATATACCCAAAAAATAACGAAAAATCCCCCGATTTATCGTGTTCGGGGTGTTCCAAAACACGGAATCGGGGGACAAAACAATATCAAAAATATTGAATTTTACTGATTTGGCGCGAAGAAAGGGATTTGAACCCTTGTATGGTCGCCCATAACACGATTTCCAATCGTGCGCCTTAAACCGCTCAGCCATCTCTGCATTGCTCTAACATTGTACTTAAAGACGAGAGAAAAGGCAAGTTATTTGAAGGCGGTTTTTACAAATTCCGTATTTAAAATTTCAAAAACCCTATTTAATAGGGCAAAAATGGGCTAAAATAGCCCAAAAATGCGGGTATGTTTGGAAATCGTGAGAGGTGAAAGCCTTCGGGGGTTCAAATCCCCCTCTTCGCGCCATTATTAACAAAAAACATTAAAAATCAAACGGTTTTACCCGCCTACGATTTTCGTACCCATTTCATACCCAAAGTTTAACGATAGACAAAATCGGCTCAAATGAGCCGATTTTTTTCGTTTCTGTGTCAAAAAAATGAATAGCTGCCGCACGATTAGGCGCGACAGTTATCCGAGAGAATATATGACAACCTTGGGGGATATGGGTATGCAAATTATCTTAAATGCAGCAAGAGTTTGTTCAAGACTTCGTTGGACGGCTTTTGCTTGTCCATTTCATAAGCGAGAATATCTTCTTGCGGTATGTCTGTAATCTTTGAAAGAGTTTCAACCGAGAAATGCTTTTGCTGGCGTAAGGTTCGCAGTTTTAAAGCTAACGGCGACAGCGCAACATTTATAAGAATTTCGTTTTCGTTTACGTTATCCATTGTCCGATTCCTTCTTTTTCTTTTTAGATAAACCGCCTTCGATTATTGTAAACGCAGGTTTTTGTTCTTCTTCTGCTACCACGTTTCTAAATCGGGGGCAATACAAATACGAAGTAGGGCGAACTTTTGAGTTAATAATACTCGCAACAACGTCAAGTGCATGTTGCACGCCTAAATTAAAATCGGATTCTTCTGCAAGCCCTTGACTGAATACTTTGTCGGCGCAGACTAATTCCTTTTTAATTTCGTAAAGGATAGACTCGTAAAAGTTGCTTTCTTTGCAAACTCTATCAAAAGCCTCTTCCAATTCTGCCTTGGTCATTTTTATTTTTTATAGGTGCCGAGCGTTCCGCGTTCCGCCCTGTCCTCTGTCCTTTTATTCATCCACATAAGAGCTTCTTCGATTGCTGTTATCGCAAGCGCATTCTCTCTTGTGGCAAATTCGCCTTGCTGGAAGCATTGCAGTCTGTGGCGAACTATTTCAAGCAGATCCGCCTCTACAACGCCGGGAATAGAACTTTCAATGGTGCGCGGTCCGTTCTGAAACTGAATGCTCGCAACCACCTTGCCTTCTCTGCGGACTTCGTAATAATGGCGACCATTGCCGGGACCTACTTCGTCTTCGTAATAAACGTCGTTAAGGTTGTTATTGCGCTGAATGCGCATAGTGAGTTTTTCCATTATTGATTTACCCCTTTTCTTAAAATTGATTTATCTTCAACGAAAACCCAAGTAGAATGCTCTGCGTTATAGACGAAAACATACTTATGGCTTTCCGCCAAATGCAAACAGTTAGTTAAGACGTGGAAATCAACGTTTGTTTTCTCGTTCTTCTGCGCTAAACGCTTTAAGCGTTCCGTGGTTGAAGTATAACCGTTGGTACCGTCGATTTTATGTGTCCACTCATTGTATTCCCGAACGAGTCCTACACTGTCGGGGTATTTATGGGGCGCATCTTTCAGCTTTCCGTCCCAGTAATAAAGATATAACATAAGCCTACCGCCTATTAAAGTCTGTGGAGCTGGTGACTGGAATCGAACCCGCAACCTACTGATTACAAATCAGTTGCTCTGCCTGTTGAGCTACGCCAGCGTTACGGAACTTATCGCTGTTCCCGCGTCGGGCTGGGTACCGAAGAGCTGTACAATCCCTGCTGTAATCAAATATTCTGAACTTTCTCGGCTATTTACCATAGACCGTTACGCTGGTACCCGCGCCCTTAATTGAGAAAGTTTCATTTGGCTCCCAGAGCAAGACTTGAACTTGCGACAGCCTGATTAACAGTCAGGTGCTCTACCTACTGAGCTATCCGGGAATATGGTGGCTGGGGTAGCAGGATTTGAACCTACGAATGCGAGAATCAAAATCTCGTGCCTTACCGCTTGGCGACACCCCAATAATGGTGGTGATTCTTGGGGGAATTGAACCCAAACCATTTGCAGATTGAAAGTCTGCTGTCCTAACCAGTTTAGACGAAAGAACCATAGAGTAAAACTCGCAGTGTTGCCTTGCCCCCACCGCGAGTTTTTATTTTTTTAACGGAAATTTTCTGATGCACCGAACCTTGGGGCAAGCCTTGATAGGTTCGGCGGCATTGATTCTCAATGCAATATTCACAGACTTACTGTGACCGCGCCCATACACCGCGCGCTACTTATCTTATAAGCGTACAGGACCCGATAAACTTCCCCGCCGTTTGGCGACGGGGCGCGCAAACGCCCTTTTTATGGGATTTGGTGAAGAATGAGAGTGCTAACCTCTCTAACGCTATCTTTTCCGACAACGTTCTGCCCGGCATTTCTTCATAGAACCACGCCCACCCCATACGGCTGCGGGCGCAGTAAAGTTTTGTGATAAGCCCACCGCTCAACCGAAAACCTATAAACGGGGACATGCGGGCTTACCGAATGGTGCAAAAGGTATTGAACTTATCTTTGTCATATTGAAATAGTTTGGCGACTTTTGGCGGCTAACTATGGATATTACGATAGCCGTTAAAGTTCTCGACCTAATGCAAAGCGGATTATATCATAGATATAAAGTTTTGTATTAAAAGGTATTCAAAAAAATTTTAAAATTATTCAGTAGCCTTGTAATTTTGTAGGGGTTTGATAATCTGTTCGATATATACGGTGTCCGCGACAAGTTCAATAATTTCTTCCGACGGTTTATATGCGAAAGGTGCTTCATCTATGGTTTCGGCGGAAACACTTGTCGAATAAATTCCTTCCATTGTTTTCTGGAAGTCTTCTAACTTGAGCGTTTTCTTAGCCTCAGACCGCGACATTATACGACCTGCGCCGTGCGGCGCAGAATAGTTCCAGTCGGGGTTTCCCTTGCCTATACCTATTATGCAGCCGTCGCGCATATTGAGCGGAATGAGTACTCTCTCGCCTTTCTGGGCTGAGATTGCGCCCTTGCGAATATAGCCATCAAGACTGATATAGTTGTGGCGCGTTGTAAACGCAAACTTCTTCCAGTCAAATTCCCAGCCATTTCTGCGGTGTAAAAAGCTCTCGCCCCATTCTATTGCCTGCGGGTTCTTTCCGTTGCTATACCATTTGGCGGCATAATTGCGTATAATGCGCTCAGCAATAGTTTCGCGGTTCAAATCTGCGAAGTTGGTGCAGATTTGCATATCATTGAGATAGTCGTCCATTGACTTGCCTTGCAAATAGCATAAATCTCTCGGTAACTTCGGTTTTTCGGCTTTCATTGCCTTTAAAACGTCTGCTATTTCCTTTTCTCTGCCTTGCGCTTTAAGTTCGGCGATTATTTCCGTTGTGGAAGCCGCGCGATACTCTTTCGCTGCAAGGTCTTGATAGTAGTCTGCCACTTGTTTGCCAAGGTTGCGAGATCCGCTGTGTATAACGAGATATTTTTCGCCGTGTTGACCTTCGTCAATCTCTATGAAGTGGTTTCCACCTCCGAGCGTTCCGAGTGAGCATTCAAGCCAGTCCCTATTAGTCAAGTGGTCTTTGCAACGTAGTTGCTCTATAAGTCCGCGCGCCTTTATTGAAAACGTGCTTACCGCTCTGCCCGACGGAATGCGGTCCCGAATAATTTCGTCAAGCATTTTTAAGTCAATGTCAATTTTACCGAGATTTACGCAGAGCATTCCGCAACCTATATCAACACCGACAAGGTTAGGAATAATTTTGTCTTTTACGGGCGCGGTAAAGCCTATTACACACCCAGCCCCAGCGTGGCAATCGGGCATAATGCGAATTTGGGAATCCGCAAATACGCCCGTTTTGTCAAGTTCGTACAACTGAGATAGAGCGGGCTGGTCAATATTGTCCGTAAAGATTTTGGTGTTGTTGAATTGAATCATGATTTTACTCGCTTTTAGAACCGTAGTTCTCTATTTTCTTAACCTGATTTTCGATACCGCCTTCGGCGAGTGAAATAAATTCGAGGACCTTTTCGCTCCACCCGGCGATAATATTTGTATTTTTGCCGATAAACTGCTGTGTGCCGTAGCCCTGTAAGTCTATCGCATGCACCCAGAAATCGGGGTTCTTGGTTTTGCGGTATTCGTCAGCAAGGGGCTGGCAAGTTCTCTGATAGCCACCGTACCAACTGCTGTTTATTTCGTTGTCTGAAAGAAGTATAAGCCTATCTACCTTGTCGGGCAAATTGAGTATTTTCCTGAGCGGTAAGGTCAAGTCCGTTCCGCCGCCCTGCACGGGAATACTTAATGCCGAGTTTATAATTCCGTTCTTGCTTGAGAAAGTAACCTGCCAAATGCCCGTATCGAAAGTATAGACTATGTATTCTTCGCATATCTTACTTGCAAGTACGCCAAGCAAGCGCGCTATATCGCAACACTTGACAGCCGATTTGCCGCTTATAGCGTGTCCCATTGAGCCGCTGGTATCTACCGCAATAACCGTCTTGCCCTTTATCTTAGGCATATTCTCAACAGAATACTCAAGGGCGGTTTCAAGCGTATCGAGTACCTTATTTGTTATGCCGGGCATCTTTACTACTTCATTGTACGCCGAGAAGAAACGGAAAGGCAACTGCTTTGATTTAAGCACCTGTGCCTTATCTGCAAGTTTGGTATAAACTTTGTCAATATTTGCGGGTGCGGCGGTTATAATATTGCGCAAATTGCGGAGCATAGCCATATAGCCGAGCTTGTCTTCCGTAATGAGTTTTTCCCACGATTCCTTGGTGTTACCGTTCGCTGAAAGCTCGGTTTCCCAACGTTCCGCCGTAGGAAGGGTATCGTTTATGATTGCGTTAAACAATTCTTCCTGAGCCTTGGTCTGCGGCTTAACGTGCGTGAGCTTTAACACGTCCTTAAACTTTACGGCTTTATTCCCACCGTTATACTTGCTTATCTGATAAGTGTTGAACTTGCCTACCGCCGCGCCGAGAGCCTTCTTCAAGCCGTTTGGAATGGGCTTGCCGAACATAGCAAGGTAGCAAGCCAAGATTTCCGTAATGTCGTCGGGACGTTCTACAACGTCGGCAACGACCTCTTTAATGAATTCCTTGCTGTTGACGTTGTTTGCAATAAGCGCAGTAAGCGCGTGCGATACCGAGCGCAAGTGCATTTCTTTTCTTGCGTAGCGCGCGAGATTTGCAACGAATTTAGGCGCGCCGCCGAGTACTGCAGTAGCCGTTTTAATAAGGTCGTTTGTGGTGTCGCCGTAGTACTTTTCCTCGCCGAAAAACGAGGTAAGAACCTGCGTTACGAGCTTATCCTTATCTACCATCGAGTAGGCAATGTACCCGCTCTTGTTCTGAGTTTTGTTGGTGTTGGTCTGATTAAATTTACTCATAGTTATTTATTCTCCTGAAAATTTTTATATGGTTAATTCGTTTACATAACAAAAATGGCGCGGCGGGGTTAAAAGGACTTTTTCGTATGTATTATAGTTTCCATACCCGCACGGCAATTTAACTTTTCCGACCCTGAATTCGTCAATTCCTTTTGGTCTGCCGTAAATCTTAATGTCGGAAATTTCCAAACTGTAAATTGGTTTACCTTTCGCAATCATTTTAATTTCTTCCCAAGAAAGACCTGTACGCTTTATTGTGGGAAAGAAACTCTCAAACAGTTGCATAGGCGCGTTATCGAAAGTAACTTCGCCGATAACTTTCTGGTGAGCTAATTCCCATCCGAACGTGCTTTCAAATGCGCTGTCTATCCATTTTAGTTGACCGCCCTTTAAATACAGATGCGGTTTATATTGCCAGTCCCAGTCTTTTTTAGGGTTCGGAAGCGGACAATATAGATAGATTTTATAGGGCGATACCAACTTGGGTAGAATCGTGGTCAATAATACCGAGCATTCGCCGTCCGCAATTTTTTTGCAAATCTGGGGCACGACTGATTTCATTACTGCGTTCATTTTTCACCTTCCCGCTTGCGAGCCTTTAAATAAGCCATAACAACACCCATATCTCCATCTTCGACAGTAAGGTGGACGAGTTTTGTGTTGTTGTTTGTTTCCAAACGTTCATAAACAATAAGCGGTCTTTTTCTTCCCGTCTTAACAGCTCTTAAAACTTCCCATTCGCCTTTCGTCTTTTGAAGTTCCCAGCCGTCCGCTTTAAGCCATTCTTTGAAGTCGTCCAACTTTGATACGGCAAGCGTACTTCTATTTGCCATTATTATCACCGCCGTACATTTTCTTAAAGAGCGCAGAAATGGTTTCCTTTACGTCTGCGCCGCCGTAGTCGCATTCGGGACAAAAGAGTTCTTTTAACTTGTCAACAAAAAGTTCAACCCCTATCCGCTGATTATCTTGCTGAACGTCTAAGCAAGTTTGTGGTATCTTGCTTTCGTGGTCAACAATGCCCGTAGTTTCAACGCCGTACTTTATAAGTTTCTTCGCCATTCTTTTGCTTATATCGTAAGAGATTAAGCATCCGTCAAGCCAAGTTATGCTGTAATGGCACCCGTGCCTTGTGGGGACAACTTCAATAAAGAAGTTTCCACCGTGTTGACGCATATAAGTGGCTAAGTCTTCCCAGTTTTTAATCGGTATTATAATTCCGCGCATTTTAGACCCTCTCCACAAGCCCAGCCGATACGAGTTCAAATATACCGTCTTCGACCAGTGTATCTTTCGGTTGCCACTTTATGTTTGCGTGTAAGCGCGTGTCGCCATTAGGAAAATGCGGTTGCGGCTGGCAAATATTATCTACGACCACTTCGCGCTTTATGTTGTTGATTAAAATAACCTTTATCCCGCGCTTAACGGCGAAATAGTAATTTGTCTGTTCACGGCTAACCTTAAAGGTCTTAAAGCCGATTTTGGTTAATTCTTCTATATTTACGTTATCTTTAAGTTTAAGCATTCTGTTTTTACCCCTTCCTTTCTTCGTAAATTTTTT
>CAJTQE010000025.1:0-2663 GCA_910578655.1 uncultured Christensenella sp. | reverse complement strand
TTTAGCTTCCTGATATGCTTTACAGTCCGTGCAGATTCCACAGTAGCGTTCGCAGGCTTCTTTTTCTTCGCAAATCGCCTGTGCAATCTGACAAACGGCATCGTGCTTAAGCGCGGCTTCTTCGGTGTGTTTGGGGCAGCCAGTTTCAAAACTAAACCCCTCACAGTTGCACATAGGTAATACTTTTTTACCTTCCGCAAGCCGTTCGCGCATATAATCTCTGATTTCTTTTACGGTGTAAAGAGTTCTTCCGTCAACTTTAATGCAGCTTTTAAGACTCTTCGCGTTACGAATCGCGCCTTCTATACTAAGGCAAGTGTGCATAATCATTGATTTTGGTCCTCCTTGTTGAGCAGTTCTGGTGTATCGTATATGTTTCCGACAATTTTTAAATTGCGCTCGGTAAGCCACCATTTTATGGACTTGCGCCACTCTTGATAATAATATCCGCTCCATTCGATATAGAAACCAGTGAATGCGTCTTCGTTGTAATGAGTGAATTCGCCGAACTTAATAACACCGTAAACCTTTTCTTTTCCTTGCAGATCCGCGCTCACTTCGACAATATCGCCCTCACCGAACTGAATTCCATTTATCTGTGTTACTAAACCGACTGATTTAATATCAACGTCTATTCCGCTTATTCCAACTTTGTTCGTCATTTCAGCAATATCGAAGTCTTCTTCGTACTTTGAGAGCAGTCCGACAACCCAGTCGCCATTCTTATAGTTTGAGCGGTAGCAACCGTCCGGGTCGTGATTTATAACTTTGCCTCTGAATTTCTGCATTGTTATACACCCTCCGTTTCGGACGTGTTGTGAATATCTCCTACGATTTCAAGTTGTCTGAAACCGTTTCTTTCGCAATTATCGAATTGCCAAAGCGGAAAAATATCCTCTTTTTGTATAAGATAAAGTGGTGTTTTTATGACCTTTACGGCGAATTGATATTTTTCAAAAACGACTTCATAAGTATTCTGTCCGTTCGTGCAAGTGTGTCCTTCAAAAATTCGTTTATGGTTCTTATCGGCTAAACCAGTGTATTCGCTTACGGTTTCGGGAATAACTTCAATATACTGATTTGATAGTCCGTTACGAATAACAATGTAATGATTTTCGCCACCAAAGACATGATTACCCTCAACCCAGTAGCCGCGATACGGAATGCCTTCAAAGGTTATTGTGGTTTTACTGTTTTCATCGGGGTGAAACCCCTTAAATAAATGTTCTCTCATAATTCCTCGCTTGACTTATTGCTTTCTTTTCATAAGGAAGACCTCGCCGTCGTCAAAACTGTTCCCAACTTCAACGACATCAAAGCCGTATTTCTTGTAAATGTGAAATGCTACCGCATTCTTGACGGCGCAAGTCAGAGTATTTACACCGTATTTTTTGATAGCAGTAAGTAATATTTTTTGGCCGTATCCCTTGCCGCGATAATCTTCCCTTACAGCTAAATGATTTAGCCAGATTTCGTCGTCAATAACTTCTATGTCGGCGTAGCCTATCGGTTCATCACCTTCATAGAATGTAACCGCCTTGTAAGACTGCTCTTTTTCTTCGGTTCTCATAATTTCCCTTGTAATTCCTTGGCGCGAGCCTCAACCGCTTCCGCAGTTAAGAAAATGGTCTTGCCGATTGCGCGTTCGTCGAAAGACACGCCGTCGGTTTCGTAAATAGTGTGCTGACCGTCAATAATAATTCTCTTGACGGTTGAGCAGAAGATTTTTGCGCCGCTCGTATCGGTTTCATATACGGCATCACCGATTTTGCATTGCAATACTACCGTGCGCCCGCTTTCGAGCTTGTCCGCGAGTTCAGCAAAATGGTTATATAATTTCAAGTTTTCGTTTGGGGACAAATCGTGGGTTCCGTATTGCGGATTGACTTCTTTGTCTTTGAAATAAAACTTGCCGTCCTTTTTAACTAAAAGCTGTTCCACTACTTCTTTTCCTCCCAAGCAATAGGCATAAACAAGTTTTCACCCGCGAGCTTTTCTTTTACATAGACATACGCACCCTTGCCTAAGCAACCGAAAAGACCGTAAGACTTCCAATTACAGGTAGCCTTCTTGCCGTCCCGCGTTACTTCCAGTCCACTATCGCACTCGTAAGCGTTTTTCGATACACCGCCGCAGCAGGGGCAACGGAACCCTTCCTTGCCTATGGAATTTAACAAGTCCTGAATAGTATCAAATACCCGCGTTCCTTCTTTAAGTTCGGGCTGATTGCAGTCCTGATAGTAATTCATATACCAGTAGGTGCGTTTTTCTTCCCAGCCTTTCAATATCTGGTCGAATGTAAGCCCTGTTTTTTCTGCGTAATGTTTTGCCCTATCGACAACCCACTTAAACTTTTCGCAGTAGTCGCACTTATTTTTGCAAAGTTCGCCGCCGTTGGCTGTGTAGTTTTTCATTTTGTTCACACAGTCGTCCGAGAAGAATTTACATTCTCTGCAACTGTGTTCTTTTAAATCCCTTAAAATTGATTCAAGTAAAGAATCTAAGCCTTTGTTTGTCTGTTCCATTATGCCACCGCCTTTATTTCTTCTTTCAGTTGTTCGACAAGATACTTTTTAAATATCTCTGCCATAATTTGTGCCTGCATGGGGAATTCCTTGACGAAGAATGAACCTTCGACTAATTCGGGGTTATGATCCATCATA
>CAJTQE010000024.1:19795-22559 GCA_910578655.1 uncultured Christensenella sp. | reverse complement strand
GAAGAATTTGAGCTTGTTACGGTAATTTCTCTTTCTCCGTTTGAAATAAAAATTCTCGACGCCGAAAATATAAGCGGAACACCGAAAAAATTCAAGCCCGAAAAATACGCCGATTTCACAAAAGCCGTACAGAGCATTATAAAGGGCAGAATGATTTCCACTAACGAATTTCGCGAATACTTCGTTTTGCTTGAAGAATACGGGTTCGAGCAGAACGCGCTTATTATGATTATAGCGTATTGCGTCAATTTAAAGGGCGACAATATCAGGCTGCAATACATAAAGAAGGTTGCCAAAAGCTTTGCCGAAGACGGAATTACAAGCGCGAAAAAAGTAGATGAAAAACTTTCGGCTTACACCTATTCCACTACTGCGCTTCTTGCGATTTTCAAGGCGGCAGGAATAAACCGTCAACCGGATATCGAGGACGATAAACTGTATAAAAAATGGACTTCTGAACTCGGTTTTGACGACAACGCTATTATAACGTGCGCAAAGAAGTTCAAAATTAAGACCACCGAGAAACTTGACGCAACTCTTGAAGAGCTGTACAAAAATAAGAAATTCGACGTAAAAGAAATCGAAGATTACTGCGACGGTAAGGCGTCAATTTACTCTGCTACGCTTGAAATTGCGAAATCGCTTGGCGTATATATGCAAAACCCTGCGCCTTATGTCGAAAACTATGTAAATGTTTGGTGCGATTGGGGTTTTGGGGTTAACTCTTTGAAATCCATTGCGGAATACTGCTTTAAAAACGGCAAAAAATCTTTTGAGGATATGAATGACTTTTTACGCACACTCTACGACGAGGGAGCGGTTTCCGACGGAAGCGTAGAAGAATATATTGAAAAATTGCGCCTGCAGGACGCGTTTATTAAAAAGATTTTAAACGCCTGCGGACTCACGCGCAAGGTCATTGAATGGGACAGAACAAGCCTTAAAAAGTGGCGAAGCTGGAACTTTACCGACGAAATGATTTTGGAGGCCGCAACGCTTTCCGCCGGCAAGGCAAACCCCACCTCTTATTTGAGCAGCATTCTATCCTCCTGGAAAACCGAAGGCAAATTCAGCCTTGATGCGGTTAGGCAGAATTCCGCCCCCTCGTCAGCCGCCCACTCCTTAAAAGCCGACGTGGAAAAACACTTTTACGATTTGCGGCATTTTGCCGAAGATAAAGCGGAAAAAACTTTAAATGCCGCCCTTGCCGACAGCGAATACGGGAACATAAAAAGACAGCTTAACGAGCTTGCAATTTCGCTTGCATTCGCAGAAATCAGAGACGCCTCAAAGGCGGAAAATATTTCAAAGCAGATAGAAAAGCTTGAAGCTGACGGCGACAAAAGGTTAAAAGAACTGTGCATTGACAAATCGGACTTTACGCCGAAATATTCTTGCAAAAAATGCAACGACACGGGATATACTTCGGACGGCTCGCCCTGCGAATGTATGAAAAGATTCATATCAACATTATAAAAACCAAACCCGCTTTATTTAAGCGGGTTTATTGTTTATGAAATTTTCAATATCCTTCAATGCGGATAAACTATCGGTAATATTCCCGTCAATACTTCTTTTCCCGTAATGTTTTGCACTTAAAAACAGCGCATCGGGCTTTTCGCCTTCATTAATTTGATATTCGAAAACTTTTATAAAATTAGTTTGGTTGGTGTTGCTTATGACAATGAACTTCTTTTTGACGCTCAAATATTGCATCAACAAAGCCTCTCTACCTTGAAAATAACACTGACTGCGCTCATTGAAAATGAAATAATTTGCACACGGATAGTCGCAATAGTTCGGCAGAATAAAGTAAGTCAAATCCGCATTGATTATGCTGTCATAAATCTTATACACGCCTTCTGCGAAATAAGGACAGCTTTCTCTTTTCTGAAAACATTCGGCGTTACACTTACCGCAAGGAGTCAAAGTTATTCTGTTGAAACCGAAATGCTTTACATCCTCACCTTTATATTTTTCGCATATAAAATCTGCTATCTGTTTGCAATTTCCGCCCACTCTTCCGCTGAAATTAATTATACAAATTTTCATTCGCTTCATCTTCCCGTGTTTCGTTAAACGGATTGACGTGTACGGTAACGTGTTTAACGGCCGGAAACTTGTTCTCTATTCCGCTATGCACTGCCTCTGCTATGGCGTGCGCCTCTATCAGCGGCAAATCCGCGTCGCAGGCAATTTCGGCAATTATATAAATTCTGTTTCCGAATAACCTCGTCATAAGACTGTCAACGCGCAAAACGCCGTCAAACGAAGAAATAAAATTTTTTATCTCCTCTTCCGTTTTTTCATCGCAAGACTCGTCAGTCATTTTTTTTATAGCGTCTATAAAAATCCGAATTGCAGCCATCAAAATAAAAAGACATATTACGATGCACGCGATTGAATCAAGAATTTTAACACCGCACAAGCCGCCTATTACGCCTATCAAACTTCCTATTGAAGAAAGCGAATCCGAACGGTGATGCCAGGCGTCGGCTTTCAGTGCGGATGAGTTAACTTTTTTTGCCGCCAAATACGTGTACCAAAACATTCCCTCTTTAACTACTATCGATACCGCCGCTGCAACGAGAGCTATTATCGTTGGCATTTCAAAATTTTCGTATTCTTTTGTTACTATATTGTTAATGCCTGAATATCCAACTCCGGCACCTGTCGCAAATAATACAGCTGCCAACAAGATTGCGGCAACACACTCAAAACGCTCGTGCCCGAACGGATGATTTTTATCGGCTTGCTTTGCGGC
>CAJTQE010000024.1:0-19769 GCA_910578655.1 uncultured Christensenella sp. | reverse complement strand
CCGATTAAAACTATAACTGTCGAAAACACGTCGGAGGCAGAGTGAATTGCGTCTGAAATCAATGCGTATGAATTGCCAAAAACCCCCGCAAGAGTTTTAAATACGACAAGCAATAAGTTTACTAATAAAGTTACTACCGAAACTTTTACGGCAACTTTCTGCAAATCTTGCATTTTTACCCCCAAAACCGCTTAAAAAGAATTGACAATAATATCAGTTTAAAATATAATATTCAAGTAGTCAAATTCTTGACAAGCATTTTATTGATTATAAATCAAGACAACGGAAAAGTCAATACAAATTTGCTGCTGTGGCTCAGTCGGTAGAGCACATCCTTGGTAAGGATGAGGTCGGCGGTTCAAGTCCGCTCAGCAGCTCCAAATAAAATTCCCTTAGGGTATTAAAAACGAATAACGATAAAGAACTCCCGAACAAATTGTTCGGGAGTTCTTTCTGCTTGTTATTAAGTAAACTAAATTGAATTTTAGCGGCGTGTAGCCGCAATCGGGCATATTTGTTGTACGAATAAAGGCAATTCATATCTTATTCAATTGAGAAAGCAGATCAGCGCGCATTGCTTGCAACTCATTTTCTGACGGGCGAGCAGAATCGGCATAAAGCTTTTCACGCGGATACCACCAGACGGGGCCGTTTCCGTTATTGCCGTACTCTCCCAAATCACCCTTACGGCGCGGAAATAGATGCCAGTGTAAATGCACGTCGCCGTTGCCCAACAACTCGTAATTCATTTTTTGCGCATCGAAAGCCTTGCTTACCGCCTCTGCCACGCACGACATTTCCCGCATAAATAAATTACGCTCCTCTATATCCAAATCAAACAGTTCGATTTTATGATGCTTATACAAAAACAGCGTATAACCTTTAAAATGCTGAAAATCGCCTATTACGACGTAACCGGTCTGCATTTCCTTGACGAAATAGGGATTAGAGCCGTTTTTTATCATTTTAATTCTTTCGCATACCTGACACATTTTTTACACCATCACGGATTAATTTTTATCAGTCTTTTTCTTCTGGGTTGACGGGGGAAAGCCCGACAACGTTGTTGACGGGCATTGAAAAAGCTATGCCCGAACCTTCGCTTTTTAACCCCGCATTTTTATAAATTGCGTGAAGAACGTCGTCTTTAATATCCGTGGGAACGAGTATCATAACCACTTCTTTATCCGGCTGAATTGTGATTTGGAAAAACTGCTCCGCATCTTTATTTGCTGTGCCTTTGGCGTGCATAACCGTACCGCCCCTTGCACCTACTTCTTTTGCGGCATCCATAACCAGCTCGGAAAACCCTGCGTTTATTATACAAAATATTACTTCGTAATTCATTATTTCTCCTCCTTGACGGGCGTTCTGTTATTGCTTAAAAATCTGTAAATTAACGTTCCGATAACGCTTGTCAAAGGCAATGTAAAAGCGACGCCTTTTCCGCCCTTTATAGTTTTGAATTTTTCGTCGAGGACGGCACAAACTTCGGGTATTTTTTTTGCCTGAATTATGCTGAAAATTACAGATTTTTCCGTGTTACTCAAACCTAAAAGTTGCAGCATTTTTGCATCGGCGGTGCCGTAACTCAAAACCGATGCCTGCAAGTTTACTTCAAAAGACTGAATCAAATCGATATAAAATTCGGCTTTATTCCTGCCGACTATCGTAACGAGAAGTTCAAGCTTTTCTGCTGTCATTTTATTTGTATTCTTCTTTGAATTCTGTGACATAATCTCTCCTAATCAAAGTAAATAATCTGCTCGTCGTCAGCCGACAAAATACGACGCATTTTTATGTTCATACGAACCTTTGCGCTTACAACCGCTTTAAAACCCAAAAGCTGTATAGTAATAAGCGGAGTCATTGCAACCATAGCCACTACTCCGTACGCAAGCGAATATACGCTTCCGCTGCCGTTTATTGCGCAACACGCCCCTATTACAAGCGGAAGAACGAAACTTGAAGTAAGAGGTCCGCTTGCAACTCCGCCGGAGTCAAAGGCAATGCCCGTATACATTTTAGGCACGAAAAATGAAAGCCCCAACGAAATCAAATAACCCGGAATGAGATAATATAAAAGAGAAAAGCCGAAAATCGTGCGTATCAGCGACAGACAGATTGAGACGCCGACTGCGACGGACAGCGCAAGCATCATTTCGATTTTTTTGACGCCGCCGCCCGTAACCTCTTCAACCTGCTTATTCAAAACGTGAATTGCAGGCTCTGCAAGAACAACGACCATACCTATTACAAACCCGAACACCACCAAAAGAACGGGGCTGAATTCGGCAAGCTGCTGTCCTATTTTAAAGCCTGTGGGCATAAAGCCGACTTCCACCGCAACCAGGAATATTACCAGCCCGACAAAAGTATATACGATACCAACACCTATCTGCATAAGTTTCTTTTTGGGAAGTTTCAGCACTGTGACTTGCAATACCAAAAAGAACAATACGATTAGTCCGAGCGCAAGAAGTACGTCCTTGATTTTATGCAGTATCAGCATACCTAAATTAGAACCGATATAATTTTCAATTGCATAAATGCCGGTATCGTACGAATTTAATGAACCGGTAGTTGTCATTGAAAGTAGCATTACCGCTATTATCGGTCCGACCGAACAGAGCGCAATTAACCCAAAACTGTTTTCGTTTGCGTTGCGTCCGCCGACAGTAGTTGATATGCCGAAGCCGAGCGCCATTATGAACGGAACGGTTATAGGTCCGGTAGTCACTCCGCCCGAATCGAATGACAGAGGAAAAAGCCCGCCCTTACCGCTTTCAATAAGTATTGCGCATACGGCAAAAAGCAACATATAGAAAAACATTAAAATGGGGGCAAGGCTTTTATGAAAAATTATTTTGAGGATAGCCAAAACAAGAAAAAGTCCTACACCTAAACCAACGGTTATAATTAGCAGCCATTTACCGACGTCACCCTCTCCGGGCATTATATCCTTAACTTGATTTGCAAGCACTGTCAAATCGGGTTCCGCAACGGTAATCAGCAGCCCCATAAAGAAACAGACTACGACCAGAACCATTACCTTTTTCGATTTGGTAAGCCCCTCGCCGACGTGGTTGCCCATAGGCGTCATTGCAAGGTCTGCACCGAGATTGAATAAACCTATGCCGAGAATTAACAGCACTGCACACACGGCAAAGGCGACGGTTTCCGCAGTCGTTAAATCTACAAGCGGCGTAAATGAAACAATCAACACCAACACCGCGATAGGCAATACCGAAATTAACGATTCTTTAAGTTTTGAAAAAAGTATTTTAAACATTCATTCACCTTTTATCCGTGCGTTTCCAAGTATTTAATGCATATTTCTTTAATTCATCCGCAATATTTTCCGATATAACATCTGCGACCTTTTTATCGCCGTCGT
This sequence comes from uncultured Christensenella sp., assembly GCA_910578655.1. Lineage (GTDB taxonomy): Bacteria > Bacillota > Clostridia > Christensenellales > Borkfalkiaceae > Coproplasma. Next base: position 16,372 of record CAJTQE010000024.1, on the reverse strand, counting down.
AAACACTCCATCCCTCTTTGTTGATAAACGTAATTTCAATAGTATCGTTTCCGACAAACAGCGCGCAAACACCTATTTGCTGAACGCCGGCGGGAATAATTAGCTGTTTAAGTGACTGACAGTTCCAAAACGCTGTGTCATTGATAATTTTCAAGCTTTCGGGAAGTTCGATGCTTTCAAGCTCTATACAGCCGTAAAAACTTTCTTCACCTATAACTTCAACGGTATCGGGAAGAATTATTTGCGTTATAAACTTACAGTCTTTAAACGCAGAGTCTGCAATATAAGTAACGCCGGTGAGCTGAACTTCTTTCAAAGACCGCGGTACCGTAGAATTATCTTCGCCGCCGAATAGAAAACCTAAATTCGTTTTATCGTGACTGTCACAACCGATAAACGGAATAATTAAACTTTTTAAAACATTACAGCCGGACAACGCACCCTTTTCAATTCTTTCAATAGAGTCGGGAATTATTATGCTTGTCCCGTCAAAGTTATTAAACGCATATGCGCCTACCGCCGTAACCATTTTACCGTTGTGAGTTTCGGGTACCGTTATTTCGCCTATATTGACGTTACCGAGACCTGTTAAGGTATAATAGTTACCGTCGAGCAACCATTCAAGTCCTTTTATTCCGCCTGCGTCGTAGTTACAAACTTTGCATTGATTATCGCCCCAAATATGCGCACTGCTGTCCTTCACCAAATTGCAGCGCGTACACAAAGAATAATGTTTTTCGCTGTCATACAGAGTTTCGAAGCTGTGACCGAATACAGGCAAAATTTGCTCTTCAAGCCGCGTCTTGCAAGTTAAGCATTCTATGTGCCGAAGTCCTTCAACTTCGCAAGACGGTTCGTTATCGGTCAGCCACTGCGACGGTATGTGTTCAGACTTTTCTATAACGCGACTTTCAACGTGAGTTGCATCGTGCGCGCAAATTCTCTTCTCCTCTCCGAATGAAACACACGACGGCGCGACAGACTGAAACCATTGTCCGAAACTATGCCCCGTTGCCTGCACAGTGCGCTTTTCAAGGCACTTTAAACAGTTTGCACATTGCCTGTATTCGGTTCCGTCTTGCGTGCAAGTCGCTTCTTCCTCTATAATCCACCCCGAAGGTAAGTGACCGGTCATGGGAATAGCTTTTGTTTCTTCCGTAAGACAAACGGAACACGTACGGACTTCTGTGCCGTCTTGCGTACAAGATGCGGCCTTTTTAACCGTCCAATCAGACATTGTATGCGGAGTCTTGCCCGTTGCGCGAACTTCAAAGTGACTTTCATCCCTTGCGCATACACGCTTTTCCTCGCCGAATTCCGCACAGGTTGCCGCCTTGCTTAAAAACCATTCGCCGTAGCTATGCCCGAGCGGCATTATTTCTACAAAAGTGGAATACTCGCAGCGCGAACATTGAACGTACGGCATATGTCCGCTTTCCGTACAAGTGGCCGGCAGCCCTTCCACTGTTATATAATCGTGACCCGATGCAGCAACCGCGCATGTTTGCACGGCTCCGCAAAAACAGTAACGTTTGCGCAGTCCTTCGGAAGTGCACGTCGGATTTACTTCCAAAGTCCACTCGTCGTAACTGTGAACGTGTTTATCGCTTATAAGCAGATTTGCAAAAACCGCAATAAGACAGACAAGAATCACAAATAAGAATATTTCAATATAACGATTTATGTTCGGATTCTTCATAAGTAATTGAATTAATATAGCTGTTGATTATTACATCTATGCCCTCACGCGTCAAAACTTTTATTTTTTGAGGCACGCAAACTATCACACCGTCAACGTTATCGAACAAAATGCACTCATCTTCGTCAACGTAATTTTCGGGCACGTCAGCATCATTGAGAATGACAGCAGACATACGGTATCTTGTAACGTCAAAAGCATATAATAAATCCAAATTATCTATTAAAGCTGCGATAGAAGCAATTCCGTCAAAGTCGGGTATAGCCAGTTTGCTTCCACCGAAGCTCTCGATTATATCAAACAATGCTTCAAGCTGTACCGGGCTGATAATTGCCAAACTTTGGCCGGATATTCCTTCAAGCGCTACGCGCGTTGAGGATGCATCTACACTCGAATCGGACAAAATGACGTTGTCATTTTCGGTCAAAATATGATTTGACAGAGTTGCACACATTATCAGGCTGTTTAACATAAGTTCACGGTGAGCCCTGTCCGGCAGAACCATATATTCATTTACGTTCCAATCGTTAAAAGAATTTTGACCTTGCAGCGCTATCAATGCGTTTGTGAAATTTAACGACTCTTCCACACTTATCAAGCCGTTTGCGTATACGGCGGACGGAACATATACCGAACTGTTCTTCAAAAGAGTAACGGCAAAATTAGCCGAAACCAGATATGATTTGGGAGAGCCGAAACTGTCGGGCTCAAGCTGGGCTCTGATAACAGTGAGGTCAACGTCGCCCATATCGAAGTTGTCGATATCTATTGAACCGAGTACCGTCGCAAGAGAAATAAGTTCCTGCTGCTTTATAACCGCCATATCGGAACGGTTTGCCGATGCGTGATATACAAGCCCCGTTCCGCTTTCTGCAAATGCATCCTTGACGGTTTTGGTTATTACGCCGACGGCAATATCCGAAAAATAGATTACGTCAAGTTTGGTCTTGTTTTCAGAGTGAATACTCTTATCCAACAAGCCGTTTATTTCAGCGCGGAAGTCTAAATTCTCAAAGTCGCCGAAGTCCGTTATTCCAAACTCTCTTACCGCGTTCATTAGCGCCGAAATTTCAATTTGGGAATAAGCTTCTCTGCCCTGTTTTATTGCGGTTTGCACTTCAACTTCTATTCTGTCTACAAGAGAATTGTCTATCTCTTCGGTGATGCGACTTCTGATTATTTCAGACGCACAGCAAACTTCAAGACGCGTTAAATTCACGTTGGTTGACGCAATGTCATCAAACGAAGACAAAAGCGCGTTGGTTTTATCGGTGACAGTAGCTTCGTCAAAGGTGAAATCGTCGCCGTTTGAAATGCCGAAAATTTCGTCAACGGCAGTTACCAAATCAGGCAACTCGCTATGCCAAGCGTTGGTGGAATCGTAATCTTCAAGTCTATCGCCTGAACCTGCGGCAATATAAATTTCCGGTATGCCGAGCGACGAACAAATATCCCGGTTGCCGACAATAAAATTTACAACAGTAGCCGAAATAATATTGTTTTTGTTTAAAACGTCCTTTTGTTCGACAAGTTTTCTGACTATTGATTCGCTTTCCATATCCGAAGTTAATCCGAATTGGTTGAGCTCTATAAACACGGACGCAAGTTCATCCTTTTTTATTAATCGTTTGAGTTTGTCGTCCGTAAGGTTTATGCACGCAGATTTGGGAACAATAACTTCGAAACCTTCAAAACCGAATTCCCCTTCGTCCAGCATTTTGGACGCCGAATAATAGAACACGTCGGAAGCAATCAGTTCATCGATACTTTTACCGTCAAGCAGTTTAATCTTGTCGAAAATTTCCGTTCCGTCAAGACTGCCCCCATCCATCAACGCTTCTATATCGATTTCGAGAATGTCAATCATTTTTAAAAATTTTCTCAACTCGCCCGGGGTGCCGACAGTGACCCATTCTTCAAAATTTTCAAGTTTTTTAGAAATAATGATTGTATTGTTATTGGAGAACATATCGACCATTGCTTTTGCAATAGTACCTTCAACTATTTTGTTGCCGTTTTCCAAAAGACCGTTAAACGTTTTATCTTCCAAAATATTGTTTATATCCGTCGCAGTAAAATCTTCTTCCGCAAGCGGTAAAAGAAGTTCTGTCAGCTCCGGCACAGCTTCAAATATTTCTCTTAATTCAACTTTGTTGATAAGTCTGCCATTCGTATTTGCGTCAAACGAAAGCGACGGAACGACCAACATATCTCCGGCACGGGTGATTATTACAGACGACAGCGCCGAACGCAATAACACCGATTCGGTCAAATACGATGCAAGCGAATTGCCGTGCGCGTTGGGGTCGTCGTTTGTTATCGTTTTGGAAAGCTCTTTCAAAAGCTCGTCAAACGGCATTGTTCCGTCAATTAAATACTCCAAAAGCTGCCTGTTGTCCTCCGCCAAAAGGCGCAGACCGCGAAGAAGCTGATAGGCTTCGCCGTGAGATATTAATTTGCCGTCCTTATCGTATTTGTTTTCATACGTAAGTTTTGCAGGGAAATAAACGTCTTCGTCAATCAGCATAAACTGCTCGTGCAGTATGCGCGATATCTTTTTTGAACACAGTACTTTACTTAGCAGCGCCGAATCACAGACGACACCGGTCAGCTCCTCGTAGATTTCTACGTTTTCGGAATAAGCGACATTAGATTTATCGAACAGAGAAAGCAAGTTATCGAAAACGTCTTCGCCCTGCACCTTGTCGTACATGGTTAAAAGTCCGTCTGAAATGCTTAATAAAGCGCGTATTTCACTAGTCCAACGTACGGGTTCATTCTTTATTTCGGCATAGGTTATGCCGTCCTCGCCGTCGTCCGTTAAATATTTATTTTCCAGATAACAGTAAAGTCTGCCGAGTACGGGATCCATTTCATTACTGCGTTCTGAGGATAAAATAGACAACTCTTCGATATACGGTATAAGGGTACGCGCAAGCGTTACCGGCTCTTCTAAGTCGACGGTACCGCCGATTATCGACAGTACGGTATTGAGAACTATACGCGCGTCCTTTTTGGTAAACAGATGGTTTATTGTAAGATGCGGCGGAGTTTCGTTTATAATTCCGCTCCTCTCGTCAGGAATTACGGGACAATAGTAATCACTCTTAAATAAAAGCTGCAAAAGCTCTTTATTGTCGTGAGATATTTTGTTGGCAAATTCCAAATTATCGACGTTGGCAATTACGGAGTCGACAAGCGAAAGCGCAAAATTTATCATGTAAGTTTTTGAATCGAAATTATCGATAAGGTTGTCGAATTCCACTTTAAACTGCGGGTCTGTGCAAACGGCTAATATTTTGTCCATTGCCTTATCGTCCGCATTGCCCTGCAATATTTCCGCAATTTCACCGTCGCGATCATACTTCATTAAAAGCGCAAGCGTATCCTTTGCAAAACCCATATACGCGGCAAGTTCGTCACGGAATTTAACGTTTCCGCTTACGGCGTGGTCCTCGTCGTCAAGTCCTCCCGACAGAACGAGATCTGCGGCAAACAGATAATACGGCGTGTCGTCGGTGTCGCTTATCGAGTTGAGAACTTTGAAAATACCCTGTTCTCCGTAATTTTCGATTGAACGGTATATAGATACAATAGGGTCATAATCTTTGCCGAAACTTATTTCGGGAAGTTTGCTTGCACCTGAGCCGCCGACAACGATAAATAGAACGCTGCCGATAAGTGAAAACAACAAAACGCCTGATATCATACCGCGCACCGCGCCGACACAACCGCCGCCTACGGGACGTTTTTTGTATGAACAGTCGGTTTCGGCCTTTGCAAAGCGCAAATTTTTCTTTTTTCTATATTTGCGTTCGGGATAAAAAATAAGATAAACGAAGTACATTATGCCGGACAACAGCAGATATATCACATAGAATATCAACGCGAGAGCAATGCGAAAGCCCATATCAACTATTGACAGAACATATGCGCTGTTATCACGCAAAAGTATACCGAAATCACCCCAATCGACCGACATTTCTCCGACGAGTTCCAAAAATACTGCACGCACTGTCGGGCACTGCGCACTGACGCCGAGCGCATTTTGAAGTCCGCTTTCGCCCATAAAAAAGTTTATAGCGTCAAGCGCAAATTTATCGACGGCAGGACTTGTTGCACAGAACAAAAACGCGCTTATACAAACGCCTGCGATAACAAGCGAATGAGTAAACAGAATTAAACTTTTTCTGAGTCCTCTGCCTATCCCTATAAGCGTTGAGAAAAATATTATTGTTACAAAAACTATCGTAGGACCCCAAGCAATAGCAAAGTTGATAAGTCCGTCAATATCGTTGTTTACAAAGTAAAAGACTATGCATGCGGAAACATAAGCGCACGCAATTATAAACAGGACGATAAACAACCTGACGCCGTGCTTGACGCCTTTAAAAAGCCCCAACATAAGCGAGGCAAAAACGGCAAGCACTGCACAGGAGAGTTGCCAATTTTCAATGATTATCGTTATTAAATTTGCAACGGGCAAAATAAACGGCACCGTTTTCACCTCTTTTTAGTTTTATCCGACATATACGTTTTTAAAAAATTCTACGGTATCGGGCTGTATTGTCATATACAACCCTTTTAAATGCAGACTGTCAAGCCCGTTGAATAAATCAAGAAGCTTGCCGTCCGTAAACAGTACGCTGTGGAACCTGAGCGTATCTATCGCGTTACTGCCGTCAAAACACTTTGCGGACAGACGTGCGGTCGGCACGTTAAAGGTTGCAAGCGCGGTACAGTTATAAAACGCACTCTCCATTACGGTTACGGTTGCTTTGGAATTCGACGTCACCGAGATAAGCTTTTTACAATTTTTGAATGCGCCGGTTTCTACGGTAAGAGGCTTTTCCGTAGCAAGGACCACCGTTTTAACCGTTGACCCGACAAAGGCACCGTCGGCAATCTTAGTTACGTAATATTCGCCGAGCTTAGACGGAATTTTCGCTTCCTCACTCTCTCCGTTATAACTTAAAACCGTGACTTCGCCCAAAGAGCTTTCCTTGACGATAAAGCTGTCTAATGTGAATGCACCTGTTTTTCTGTTTAAATAGAAGATTGAAAGCACAACGAGCGCGATTAGTATCACACACAGAAAGACATTGAAAACAGCAGGAAACACGGCCTTGTTTGCACGGAAAAGGTTGCGCATATTAAAACCGTTTTTAACTGTATTTTTTGCCTTTTTTACCGACTGCTTTTTATTGGCATCTTCTTCTTTGGATACGGGTTTGGGTTTTGCAACCGTTTCCGCGTAAGTTGCAAAACGGTACGAATTGTCCGAAAATTCGCCGTTGCTCCAAACAACTCTGTCAAATTCAGCTTCTTCAAGACTGACTTCAAGACTTTGACATTCGAAGTTGACTTTTAGTTTAGCATCAGGCACGAACAGTTCGTTTGCTTCGGCAACGAATTCGCTGTGAAGAACGACGGATTTTTCCAACAGTTCGTTATCCTTGTTATACTGCAAAACTTCAAACTTTAACGAGAACAGATGCTGATTTACATTGTTTGAAAACTTAAACACAACGTATTTTTCTTTGGCGTGAGCATCCTCAAAAATTATATATTCGTGCAGAGATACAGGGTCGGTCGGATTTTTAGTATATTTGATTTTACGGATATCGTTATACGAACTCATATTCTACCGTCCTTCCGTTAAGAGCTTTGGAGTTTTTGCAACGGAAACATAACACCGTGACTCCAAAACTTAAAAGCGCGAATATAAAAGAGATTGCTATTAAAATATAGTTAAGCGTATAGTTTAAATACAGCGCGGCAACGTCTTTGCAGATAACTTCAAGAAGAATGTGCCGTACGGCAAACAAAAATGCAAACAGCGTAACGCTTTTAATAAACGCGGAAAGTCGTATCCTCTTCCTTGAAAGCGGACGGATTACATCGGTATTTATTTCGGTATCTTCGACTGTGCCGACAACGACGTTTACTTTCGCGCAACGCCTGTGCAACGTGAGTATTTTTGAATTTAACGCGGTATCCGTTTCGTCAATTTGTTCAACGTTGACGACACGTCCGTGGGACGAATATTCTATAACAAAATACCTTATATAAGAAAATTTTCTATTGAATTTGCAGACCAGGTATTTATCGAATTCCGTCTTGCAAATCGCGTATTTGCTTATATAATTTTTTGTTTCACCTGACGTGAAATAGACTGAGTTTTTGCCGTTAGTCAGCTTATCTTTACTAATCAGTTCGTCCGCCGTGAAAACATGGTAATACTTATTTTTAAGCAGTCTTGCAGCAAGCAGAATCAGCAGTCCCGCTACAAACAAGATTAAAGATACCGCGCACAGCGCTCTCCATACGGTAATAGTCATAATCTGTTCCTTAATTTAATTTTTTAAGCCCTCTGCCGACATATGTGTTGCCAACGATGCCGGCTGTGGCTCTTCCATTGTCTTTTTCTTGGGTTGAGGTTTAACTTCTACGGGTTGAACGATTTTTTTTGTTTTTGAAGGTTTACTTTCCAGAAGACAGCTTTTCTTTTGAGTTTCCTCAATAATCTTGTAAGGGTCTTCCGTATATTCGAAAAGCGATGCAAGATTGCGAGAAGACGCCTCCACCTTTTTGCCGTTACAGATACTGATGTTTACTTTTTCGTTTATTCTTGCTGCCGTTGCCGGGTCGAGAACCACGTCTTCAAAAAGATGTTCCTTAACTACTTTGTTAGCAAGCGTCAATATGGGCGCAAACGCAACATAGCCCAAAAACGATACAATTCCCCAAGCAATTGCCACAACCGTAATTAAGTCGTTCGGAACATAAATTTGTATTACGAAATATCCGCCAACCGACGTTACGCCCAAATATAAAAGCTTTAACAAGCTTGATACGAAGTAGGTCAAAAACACGGTTGCTTTACCCTTATTGAGCATAGACCTGTAACAGGCGCAAACGGCTTCGCCTGCGCTTACATCTGCGTTATTGGCAAACACATATGCGGTAGGCGAAAAAATCAACAAACTTACAAGCACGTAAATTCCCGCAAGCGGAGCAAACGGCGCGGCAAAAATCAAAATTAACGCTTCCGCACTTTCTGCCGCCGACAATTTAGCTATGCCGTAGCCGATACTGCCGAATATAACCGCAAGCGTTGCAATTGCAACTATCCCGGCAATGATTATAAGCCCTTCAAAACACAAAGTTAAAATATACGTCCAAATAGATACTCTCTTTCCGACGTTGCGAAAAGCCGACGAAAAATCAAGTTTATTATTCTTTCGGATTATGTATCCCTGCCGAACAGCCGCCAAGTTGAAATGCGCATTAAATACGATAAGCACTCTGCCGATAAGTTCTGCAAGAAAATACAGAATATAGCGGAAAAAGCATTTGTTTTTATACAGAGTTTTCCGTGAACTTTTAAGCCCTTCGCCGTAGTAATATTTAAATCCGCGATGCATATTCAACCTCCTTTTTATCTGTTTTCATTTCGGGATAAATCAGTTTAAAATTGTAATATTCATTTCTTTTTAATTCGTCCGCCAAAGTGACGGTTATTACAAACTTGCCTTCCGTAACTTTGATTTCGAGATTCTCTCCGAATACCAACGGGCTTGAAAGATGATACGCGCCTTGTTCAAGCACTTCTCCCTCGCTGAAATTCGACAGCGGAAAATCTATTTGTACCGTTATATCTTTCGGCACTACCTTTATGTACGAATCTTCGGGGCAATTGATAGTTATATTATAAGCCAAAGAAACGTCGTTGCCATCTTTGTCCAACACTTTACAGGTCAATATCCACTGTTTTAAATCGCCGAGTTCATAGGCAAGCACCATTGCCAAAGATATTTCGGGTTTATCTCCTGCCACGAAACCGTCGCCCATAGAGAGAATATTTTCATCGGGAATTGATTTATCTTCAAGATTTATGACAGCGTTCGTACCGAACTGAACGACTTTATACTCTTCGGGCGGAGCATACTGGTTAATATATACCTCCCTTTGCGTAAAGCCGAATTGAGCCATAAACATATCGACCGTGATATCTTTCGCCTCATCGGGCAGCGTAGGCAATTTTTGAGTGTACGACGAATAGTCGGAAATTACATCATAGTCGAAAACCTCTTTGCCGTTTTCGTAAACGTTCAAACTTTTAATCGTAACCGAAGTCATCAATGTTTTAATATTTACCTGACTTGTCGACGGAGTAAAAGAAATGCTGAAACCCGTATAAAGCCGACCGTATAAAATGCGATAGTTTGCATCAGGAAAAGTAAGCGTATTGCGGCTTCCGTCATATTTTTCAACATAGGATACGGGACCTACAACGAGGGGCGCAGGAATAATAATTACCTTACCGAAGATGCCCTCGTTAAGCGATACTTCGTAATTCTGTGCCAAATTGACTTCACCGTTAACGCCGTTAAAAGCGCCTATCTTTATTTCATACTCGTCTGCGTGTCTTGCGTCGTCGTAATAAGTATTACCGTTATCGTAAATGAACTTGGGTTCGGCAAACTGTTCGTCGCCGTTGACAAACGCTGCGCTTCCGTCTTCCCTGTACGCCGAATACGTTTGCGGATGCGGAACGGCTGAATTATCGAAAATGTATTTATTATCGTCGTTAGGCGTTTCAACGCGTATCGCACGCTTATTGACCGTAAACGCCGCCGAATCCCTATAACCCGTTATATCGTACTTCGGCTCTCCCGTTCCGATAAATTCAAGCGTGACCGAAATGTAATAATCGCCTGCCTGCAAAATATCCTGCAATGCCGTTTCACGTCCGTTTCTGTAAATGCGGTAATCGGCTTTGTAATCTTTATAGTCCTCCTCGTCTACAAAGCCCTCATTTTCAGAAAAGTTATGTTTTGTAGTATAAGATAAATATTGAGAGTCAAGCGGAGCGCCGTCATACTCTAACCACTCTGCGGTCATTTGCGGTATTACAATCACCTGACGATTTGTTACTCTGTACTCCCCGTCGTAAGCAGAAATGACTTCGTAATTGTTAAGTACGCGTTCATCGCCGGCAAGCGATACGGAAACGGTGTATTGCCCGAGTTCTATAAGGTCGCATACTACGTTGTTTCTTTTAAAAGTGTAAACGGCGTGCAATTTGTTTATATCGCCTGAGTATATACCGTAGCGGTCGGTTTCCTCGTATTCGTTATCGGGACCGGGTATAAAGGTTATAGTATCTGAAGAATACTGTAAATCGGGGTTAATGACCGAACCCGTATACTCTGATGAATTGCCGCCGTCGACTACGCTTAAAGTAATTTTACGGGGAATTATCGTAAACGTTGCCGAGCTGTTTGTTAAATCGATAACGTAATTTGATGTAACGTCCTTTTGTTCATCAGCTTTACGCACCACATTGAATTTACTTATAACGTAATCGTAAACGCCCACGTCAACCGCAACTACATAATTGCCGTTTGACTGAATTGCCGCAGATACGTCTAGGCGGTCAATTGCCGCAACTTGGCTTTCGTCGTAGTCCATAGCCTCGCTATCGTCGAATTTGTAATTGACATAACCTACATATTCGTGGAATATGTCTTTTAGCTTGAATTCAAGGCGGCGCGGTGTTATCTCATACTCTACCGGCTGACAGGTGATTTGATAGTTTTCCGAAAGCGCAGTATCGCCGTTGACCGTGCAGGACGCCGCGTCGAGTTCTATCAGATATTTACCCGCGTCTAAAATTTCGTCTACTGCTTTGCCGTTAAGACTATACCTCACTGCGAGGGAGAAAGTATCTCCGTCGGCAAACGTTCCGTCAACCAAATTAAATAATTCGGCAGGATAAACGAATTCAAGTCCGTCGTAAACTTTTCCGTCGCTTTCCGTAAGGCTTAGCGTTATCCGGCGCCGTTCTATTTCAAACGAAGAAGTCAAAACCGACAAGTCGTAGTTGTTAATATTTTGCCTGCCGCCTATTATTGACGAAGACGCCAAATCAACCGTATAACTGCCTGCGTTGACGGGGTTTTCGACCGCCGCGCCGTTAAGCGTATACGTAACTGTAATTTTAAGCGTCTCGCCGTCAGCCGTTTGACCGCCGACAATTGTAAAAGGGTCTTCTCCGAGCGGAATAAATTCACTGCCGTAGACGGAATTTTCTACTTCATTCAGCCGAACTGTCAGCTTACGCGGCAATACGCTAAGGGTGCCGTAAGAATGACGTATCGAGTAGTTTTTGGTTATCTCGTCGTTTTCGACGATGTATTTAACCACATTGTCCTCCGACCCGGCATCTACTCTCCCGGTATGAGATTTGACCACTATACGGTGCCCCAAAACCAGAGGCTTGCCGCCGCCCTTGTGAGCAAGTTTTGAATATTCTTCTTCAAAGTGTGCTTGACCGTCATAACCGAAAACGCCGTCTTTTGAAGTTATTTCGATAGACCTTGCGGTTATGCTGAGCTTACCGTTCTCGTAAGTAATAAAATAATTTTCCGTTACGTCGCCGCCGCGCCCCTTAATGGAATACTGCACTCTATTTTCAACTTCACCTTCTGTTACGAACGTTACCGAGGCGTATTCTGCGCCATCTGCAAGGTAAAGACTGTCACCCTCTGCAAGCCCGCCGACAATTTGGTAATTATCGGTATCTGAAAAAGGCGTTCCGTCAAATTCCGCACTGTTGGTTGCCGTAATGACGGTTACGGGTTTAACGGTTACTTCCAGCGTTCCGCAGTTTTCAGAATAGGTTATTGCGTAATTCGACGTTGTTTCAACCTGCTTACCGTCGCGTTCGGCAAAAATCAAATAAGTTGTTGTATTTTGCGCCACGCCTACGTTGATTATCCGGCTTGCACTGTCCGCCTTATAAGTTTCATTTTCGGCAAGTCCCGTAAATTCAGCGTCGTCACCGTAAACGTAAACAGAATTAAGACTTTTTTCGCCGTAAAGCGGAGTTCCGTCATAAACTTTTTTAAGCGTCGAAGTACTGATAATAAGCTGTGCTTTTGTAATTGTTAAGGTTGCGCCTTCGTTATAAACTAACGTATAGCTGTCGGTTATATCATCGCCGTCAGAATTGAAAACACTGTAAGTAGTGTTGTTTACCGCTTCTCCGACGTCTATAATTTCCGCCTGTTTTTCCACCGAAAGATAGTCGCTTGCCCAAAGTTTGCCGTGAGTAAACTTTTCACCGCCCGAAAGCTTAATGCCGTCATATACCTTTGAAAGGGTTGCGTTTTCAACCGTTACCGAATACGGCGTTATGCTTATTGTGCCGTAATCGTATTCGATTTTATAGTTCTCGGTTACATAGCCTGCACCGTCGAAAATTGCGATTAATATAACGTTTTCAACGTTGCCTTCGTGCACATAGATTACGCTTGCAGCGTCACCGTCCTTTTCCGCAGTGTGAGTGGAAACGATTCCGCGCTTGCCCGAAAGGTCAGATTTTTCCACCGTAAAATCAGGCAAAGAGAAAGCTTCACCGTTATATACGCGTTGTCCCGACTTCGTCGTTACCGTAACGGGACGGGCTGTTATTTCAAGTTTACCTGCCTCTTCGCCGACGGTGTAAGTTATATCGTAGTTTTTATTTACATTTTCGTCAACGACGATAAAGCTGACTAAGTTGTCGAATTTGCCGACATTTATTATCGAATTATGGCTAACGGCAACAAGCGTATGGTCCAAAACGAGAGCTTCCTCACCGTCCTCTTTGCCGTCCGTTATATGCACGACTTTTGAATAGCTGTCATCGTAGTGTGCCGCCGCATCATAAGTCCAACTGCGGCTGGACGTTGTTATACGGATATTTCTCGGCGTTACTATAAGCTCGCCGTAAACGTAATGTATGACGTAGTTACCGTCTACATCGCCGTCATTTGAAACAACCTTATATGCGACTACGTTATCAACCGTCCCGACGTCGGTAATCTCGCCCGTTATTTCAACAGCTTCAAGGGTATGCCCTGCAACAAGTTTCAGTTCGCCTATGTCTTCCCACCCGTCGGGGTGAGTGAACTTCTGCCCGTCGTATTCGTGGGTTGCCGTTGCGGTTTGAACGGTTATTTCGCGCTTATCAATGCTAAGCGTACCCGTACTGTAATTTATAATATAGTTTTGGGTGGTTTCAACGTTGACCGTTTCGCGGTTTGCGAAAGTTTTGTACTTAGTCGTGTTGGGAACGGAGCCGAAGTTTATAATTTCGGAAACATTATAAGACGTATAGGTTTCACCGTCGATTAGTCCGGACAAGATCGGGGTTGCGTAGCTTTCGTCGTTGCCCAAAAGCGGAGTTCCGTCATAGATTTTGTTTGCAGTCAGTGTGGTAATGTCAAGCTGAATTTTTTCTATCGCGAGCGTGCCGTAATCATATTCGATTGCGTAACAGTACGTCGTTTCACCGCCAAAGATACTGTGAATTGAATATTGGGTTTTGTTTGCAAGTCCGCCGTCTATATAGTCGATTATTTTCGTCGGCGAATGAGCCGTAGCATACTCTGATATTTCGTTTACCGTCACCAAATTGTCGAATACGGGCTTCCCCTTTTCATCGTCGCCGTAATGGTAATTGCCGTCATAGTTCCACGAAATGTCCGGCGTAGTTATAGTAAGCGAACGCTTCTTGATTGTAAGCGTGCCGTAGTCATAAATTATATAGTAATTTTTTGTAATCTGTTCGTCACTGATAATGTAACGTCTTTCGTTCAATACGCTGTTAACTTCATTTCCGTCAACCAGCCTGATATACGTTATTTCAGAAACAGCAAAATTTTTGTCAAGCAATACTTCGTGATTTTTGCTTTCCAAAAGTCCGCGTGTATTTTCCGCGTTGCTCTTTTCGTAGTCGAATATATCGCAGGTCAACGCCTTGCCGTCGTAGGTTTTACTTGCGTCGCCGGTTAAAATTGTTATCGGACGAGGCAAGCGCTTCAATGTGCCGTAAATATAATCTACTATTTGGTAATTATCAGTTACGTTCTCGGTGCCGTCAAAGACGTCGTATTCAACCTTGTTTTCAATGCCTGCGGGTTTACCGTCCTGCCACAAGACGTCGGTCATATAAGTGACCTGCGTGGGCTGGCCGTCCTCGCCGAGTTTTAAGCCGAGAGAATGTCCGTTTACCAAACCGAAATCAAGCTTAGCTCCGTCCGCCTCTCCGCCCTCGACAAGCCAACCGTCGGTTTTGCTTAACGGGTCGCCATCGTAAATTTTTACAGCAGTAGCCGTTGTAATTATTATCGGACGTTTGCCGATTGAAAGACTGCCGTGAACGATATGCAGACAATAATTTTTATTGATATCCTCGTTTTCTACAATATAGCCGACCTTATTTTCTACGGGGGTTTCGGTATAGTCCGTTACGGTAGTAAACGCAGTTGCCGTAAGCTTGTGGGAAAGCACAAGTCCTGCCTGACCGTCCGTCGTACCGGATATCACCTGACCGTCGACGTCAAGCGAGAGGTCAGTCAAATGCGCGTCGGTATAACTTGTATCGCTGTGCGCTTGCCCGTCGTAGACCCAACTTGCGGTTGCGGTTACTACTTCAACGTAGCGCACAGTACGGCTGATATGGCCGTAAACGTAAGTTATTTTATAATTTTCAGTAAGGTCATCGCCTATATCCGAACGTCGTATGACTGCATATTCTACTTTATTTTCAACCTCGCCTTCCGTAACGAACGTGACGGAAGGAAATGTTCCCACAACTTTGAATGCGTGCCCCTCAACTATCAGACCTTCCGTAACCATATCTGCATAGGGGAGTTCGGCGCTGTAAGGCAAACCGTCAAATTCTTTATCGCCCGACTGCGTAGTTACTGTGATAGGGCGTTGGGTTACGAATATAACACCGAAACTGTATTTTATATCGTAGTTTCCTGTAAGGTCCTTATCCCCATTGCAAATTTTATAATAATGCTCGTTTTCAACCTCGCCTTCGGTAACGTATGTTACGGAAGCCGTTTTCTTATCGGTATCGTGAACTATCTCGTGACCTGCGCAAAGTCCGCTGCCGTTTTCCGCGTTGAAAGGTTCGGCATCGGCAAAAGCATAACTGAACGGATTATCGTCGTAAACGGCGTTTCCGCTTTGCGTGGTAATTAAAACGGGGCGCGGAATTATACGCAGTTTGCCGTAAGTCATTTCAAGTTTATAGTTCACGCTTTGGTCTGCGCCGTCGCTGTCAACGACCATATATTCGCAGGCATTGTCGTACGTATTGACGTATATTACTTCAAACGTGAAACTTACTTTGAGATTATGTCCGAGAACAAACGGTACGCCGTCGGCACGCACAGCCTCCGCGTCGGGGTTTGAGAACAGTGCATTTTCAAACACCCATTCGCCGCTTGCGGTCAAAACCGAAACGACGCGCGGCGTTATACTAAGCTTGCCGTGTATATATTTAATTTGGTAGTTAGCAGACAAATCGTCCGCTCCGCAAAAGACTTTATAACTTACTTTGTTGTCGACTGCGCCCTCACTGACCGCCGTTACGGAGGTCGGGGTTACACTTTCGTCAACGGTTAAAGTATGCCCTTCAACCAAATCGTATTCGGGCAGAATTTTCCAACCGCCGGTTTTGGTAAACGGGGATCCGTCGTACTCTTTTTCCGCCGTTGGCGTTTCAACTATAATTTCGCGCTTATGTACTGTAAGAGTGCCGTGTTCGTAATTTATATTGTAGTTAGACGTAAACTCGTCCCGAGAGTTTACAATTTTGTACTGCGT
>CAJTQE010000023.1:17408-22991 GCA_910578655.1 uncultured Christensenella sp. | reverse complement strand
TTAACGCTTGTTGACGGCGTAACCAAACTCGATAAAATCCGCTTTGCTTCACACGAGGAAGAGGATGCGGAAAACTTCCGCAAAATTTTCGTTGCAATGGCAAACGACGTCCGCGTAATAATTATAAAACTTGCCGACAGGCTTCACAATATGCGTTCGCTTAACTTCCTTTCCAACGAACGCCAACAGCGCATTGCAAAGGAAACGCTTGAAATCTTCACTCCTCTTGCGGGCCGTCTCGGTATTTCTCAAATCAAGTGCGAGCTTGAAGATTTGTGTCTTAAATATTTGGAACCCGAATGTTACGAATATCTTGTCACTAATATTCACCAAAAGTTGGAGGAGCGCAAAAGCTTTGTCGAAAGCGTGGTCAAGCAGTTGAAAGAGCTGCTGAAAGAGAGCGGCGTCAAGGGCGAGGTGTTCGGCAGACCCAAACATTTTTATTCCATTTACAAAAAAATGAAACGGCAGGACAAGACGCTTGACCAAATTTACGACCTTTCCGCCGTCCGCGTCATCGTTGCAACTACCGAAGAATGTTATGAGATTCTCGGCAAAATTCACAAACAGTGGAAGCCAGTTCCGGGCAGAATTAAGGACTATATCGCAACGCCCAAGCGCAACCTCTATCAGTCGTTGCACACAACGGTAGTTACCAACTTCGGTCAGTATTGCGAAATTCAGATACGCACGCAGGAAATGCACCGTATGGCTGAATTCGGTATCGCCGCGCACTGGCGATATAAAGAACAAAAAAGCAGCGAAACGGGCTTTGACGCGCGTTTGAGTTGGATACGCGACGTTATGGACTGGCAAGGCAGTTTAAACGACTCCAAGGAATTTGTAGACTCGTTAAAGACCGACCTGTATTCAAACGAACTGTTGGTATTCACCCCTCACGGCAAAGTAATATCTCTGCCTTTGGAGGCAACCCCCGTTGATTTTGCGTATGCAATACATTCCGCCGTCGGCAACAAATGCGTCGGAGCAAAGGTCAACGGGCGCATAGTTCCCCTCAATTCTACGCTCTCTACGGGCGACGTCGTTGAAATTTTAACCTCGACCACCACAAAAGGCCCGTCGTGGGATTGGCTTAAATTTGTAAAATCCGGCTCGGCACGCGCCAAAATACGCGCGTTTTTCAAGCGCGAAATGAAAGAAGAAAACGCCAGAACCGGCAAATCGATGCTGGAGGCGGAGGCAAAGCGGCGCGGCTACAACTTAAACGATTTGCTTACGGAAGAAGCTTTTGAGCGTCTTTCAAGCAAACTCGTTTTCTCGTCCGTACACGAAATGATGGCGTCCGTAGGTTACGGCGCGGTCAGCGTAAATTCGATAATTTTCAAGCTTATCGACTACTACAAAAAGGAAGTCCCCAAGCTTGTTACGGACGCTTCAAGCGGCAAGGGGCGCACTCAGTCGGGCACGGTGGCGGTTAAGGGATTAAGCGGTCTTTTAATTCGCTTTGCGCACTGCTGCAACCCCGTTCCCGGTGACGATATCGTCGGCTTCGTATCTCGCGGCAGGGGCGTGATAATACACAGAAACGACTGCCCGAATATAATAAACGAGGATGCGGAGCGGCTTCAACCTGCGCAGTGGACGGGCGAACAGTCCGAATTTATCGCAGGGCTGAAAATAGTTGCAGAGGACGACAACGGACTCGTTGCGTTTATTTCTTCGGAAATTGCCGCGCTCAAACTC
Source organism: uncultured Christensenella sp. (assembly GCA_910578655.1). Classification (GTDB taxonomy): domain Bacteria; phylum Bacillota; class Clostridia; order Christensenellales; family Borkfalkiaceae; genus Coproplasma. The sequence goes on along the minus strand of CAJTQE010000023.1, from coordinate 21,287 downwards.
AGTATGACGGCAATTAACGGCAGAGTCAACAAGGACAAAAATGCGGAGTTCGATATAAGAATAAAGCTGAATAAGCGCTCGGATATAGATTTGCTCGTCAACCGCATTAAAAAGGATAAGCGCGTAATCGACGTTTTCAGGACAACGAAATGACGGTAATCAAGGTTTTGCCGCGCGGCTTCGGCTGCAATTCGTATATTCTGACCGCGAACGGCTCAGACGCGGTAATAGTCGACTGTGCCGACGAAAACGTTTTTTACGAATGTGAAGAGCGCGGTCTGCGCCCCGTCGCGGTGCTGTTGACGCACGGTCATTTCGACCATGTGGGCGGCTGCGGCTTGTTTTACCTGAACAGCGTCCCTATTTATTGCGGCGAAAACGAAAAGGAGTATATTTTCAGTAGCGAAAACCGTTCGCTTTTCGGCGGCGTGTATATCCCCGAATTTAAAATTTACAAAACTCTGAAAGGCGGCGAAAGCATAACGCTCGGCGGAATTGAATTTCAGGTGATTTCAACACCCGGTCATACTGTCGGCAGTGTGTGCTACGTTGCGGACGACTGTCTGTTTTCGGGCGATACGCTGTTTCGCGGCAATATCGGCAGAACCGACCTTGCCGGAGGCGATTTCGCGGCAATAATTTCAAGCCTAAAAAAGCTTGCCGCACTTGACGGCAATTTAAAAATATATTGCGGTCACGGTGAAGAAACTACGCTCGGTTACGAGCGTGCAAACAATAAATATGTTAAATACTAATTCAGAATATCTCCGTCCCGAAATAATGGACGTTTTGCGCGCATTCGACTGCGAGGAAGAGAATTTCACTCATTACTTTGAGTACGCCGGCGGCAAATTTTTCAACGCAATAGAGTACAACGGAGAGTTTTACGACTTCGAGGACGAAGGCGAATTTGATAGCGACTTAATTTTCAGGCGGCTTGCAAAAAGGTACTGCAAGCTTGCCTTTTACAGCGTACTTTCGCAGTTTAAAGGCGCGCTCGTTTGGGGCGCATTGACGGGTATAAGACCCACAAAACTTGCTTATACGGAGCAGGCGGAAGGGCGTGATTTCAATGCGCTTTTCAATAAAATGGACGTAAGCGACAAAAAGATTAGGCTTGTCAGTCGAATACTCGAAGTACAGAAACCTATTTACGGCAAGGGCGGAGCCGACCTTTTTATCAGTATCCCGTTCTGCCCTACTAAGTGCGATTACTGCTCGTTTATAACTGCGCCGGTAGATGCGACGAAAGGGTATATCGATAGCTATATCGACTGCCTAATCAAGGAAATCGAAAGCTTAAAAATTACCGAATTCAACAGTATATATATCGGCGGAGGCACGCCGTTTGTTTTAAGCGAAGAGCGGCTTAAAAGAATTTATACGGCTTTAAGCAGGTTCACAACCGGCGAGTACACCGTCGAAGCGGGTAGACCCGACGTATTTACAGAGGGCAAATTGCGCCTATCTCAACAGTTCGGCATAACTCGCATTTGCGTAAATCCCCAGTCGTTTAACGATAGCACTCTGCAAGCTATAGGCAGAAAACACACCGCACAACAGACGGTGGAGGCATTCCGTCTTGCCGAAAAATTCCCGTTCGATATCAACGTGGACTTGATAGCAGGGCTTGCGGAAGAAAGCGTTACCGATTTTGAAAATTCTTTGAAAACCGCAATTTCTTTGCACCCTGCAAACATAACCGTACATACGCTGTCGTTAAAGTCCGGCGCAAAGCTAAAAGAAAGGGTTAAGCGTCTGAACATTTCGGGTATTTCGGATATGGTTGATTTGTCGGATAAGCTTTTAAGCGAGGCGGGGTATTCGCCCTATTACCTATACAGGCAGAAGTATCAGGCTGGCGGACTGGAAAATGTCGGCTGGTGCAGGCAGGGCAAACCTTGCGTTTATAACGTAAACGTAATGGAAGAAATTTCCGACAATATCGCGCTGGGCGCAAACGCAATTTCCAAAAAGCTTTTCGGCGGCGACCGTATCGAGCGTTACGCCACCCCCAAAGACATTCCTACCTATATCAACAAAATCGATAAAATAATAGAGGAAAGACTTGAATTGTTTTCCGAAAAATAATTATGCAGACGGAAATTAAAAGAATAGACCGTTACGACGATAAAAGATTTTTAAAGAAAATTTTGCAACAGCACGGCGCTTTTATAATCGACGGCAATGTGCCGTGCAGCGTTGAAATAACGGGTGCGGATACAGCGTTAATTCACTGCAACAATCCTCGTTATTACGTTTTGCTTATAAATGAGTTTCGCTTTTACGCAGAGCATATCGTTAAGTTTTACGATGAGAGCGGAGCGCTGATTAAAGAGTTCCCGTCCGTAGAAATTTTCGACGTTGTTTTAAACGATATTCAGCCGTCGCAGTTTTTCGTTGACGAGGACAAAATAAATGCGGTAAAAAACTTTGTCAACGGTCCCGACGATATTATAATTCCTTTACAGCGGCTTGACGGAAAATGCGTTTCTTTGGACGGACACACTCGCCTTGCGTTGGCTGTTCAAAGGGGATATAATTCCGTTAAGGCTTTTATATCGCAGTCAGATGTAAACATTGAAGCGTTCGTATCCGAAGCACAAAAGCGCGGTATTTTAAGCCCGTTACATTTGAAAGTTGTATCGCATTCCGAATACGATATTTTGTGGAATAAATTTTGCGACGACTTTTTTGCAGGTGAAGCATAAATGAGTGAAGAAATCGAAAATGAAGAGCAGCCGCAGGTAAACTTTTACAGGCTTGACAAAACCAAACCGTATAAAACCGTAAGTGCGGCAGCCACGTCAAAGGGTTACATATTTTTAATAATTTTTGCCGCGGTTTTTCTTGCGGCGGACGCCGTGTTTACGGCGGTATATTTAGCATCCGGCGATACCGCTACCGACGTGACGGCGATTGTCGCCCCGATTTTTCTTGCCGGAATAGGCTTTTTCTTTTTAGGACTGGGCATATACTTTTTTAAAAAGCAAAAAAGACTAAAAGGCGAGGAAAGCGAGCTTTTAAACGATTGCACGTTAACGGATGGACGCATAACCGAATACAGCTGCGTCACGAGAAGTGATTCGGACGGTTCGCATACGAGATATTCGGTCGAGCTTGAATATGTCTTTTTCGATAGCAACCTTACAGCGCGCAGCGGTACATACAGCGCGACGTACGGCTATAAGCCGCAGTTTTATAAAGGGCAATACGTTATGATTGCTTTCAATGCAACCGACAGCCTTATTTTAAGCGAGTTTACGCTTGAAAAGGAGGACGAAAAGCGTTTTCTTCAAGTAGAAAGCGGCCGTTCGGACGACGATTTCGACGGTATCACGGGCGAGCTTATCGACGTCGATTTAAAAAAGCGCGTCAAAGATTATCATTATTCCATAGTATGGTTCTGGGCGGCGTTTGCGGTGTTCGTTTTCAGTTTGGCTTATACCGTACCTATAAGTATATTCGTTGCGCCGCATTACTTTGATTTTAAATGGAGTGTGCCGGACGTCATTGCGCTTGTGGGAATCTATTTAATGCCTGTAATACTTTTAGGCGTTTCGGCATTTCTTTTAAAAAAATATTTCGTAGCGTCGTCGCATTTTAAGAAAATAATGAGTGGCAGACCTTATTTCACTTTGGGTAAAGTGTTCGCGTCGGAAAAGACGTATCGCGGCGGCGCGCGTAAAAAAGTATTTTATTGCTATATCGATAAATGGGGCGAGCGGCATACCGAGGTAGTAACCTCGCATATATATCTCGCAAGAATACAGGGGGAAGACTCACCTGTTTTAGTGGCGTATACTTCCGCAGGCGATTCTACCATAATTACCGAATGCATATTAAGCGAGCAAGAAAATTTATAAATAAAGCAGCTCC
>CAJTQE010000023.1:0-17381 GCA_910578655.1 uncultured Christensenella sp. | reverse complement strand
TCCAGACCCAAGAGGTAGTCAACGCTTACATCAAAAAATTTTGCAATTCTTATAAGTGTTCCAATATCAGGTTCTGCGCGTCCGCATTCCCAATCACAAATACTGCTGTTTGTTGTTTCAAGCTCTGTTGCAAGTTGTTTTTGGCTTAAACCTTTTTCAGTTCTTAGTGTTTTTAAACGTGTCACATATTTTTTCATAATTCAATTATAGGATATTTTCCTAAAAAATACTTGACATTAGGAATAATTCCTAATACAATATTCTTAAAATAGGAAATTTCCTAACTGCGAGATAAAATTATGAATTATTCAACTATTGACCGTTTTATTTTGTATAATGAAGAAAAGTATAAAATTGTACAGGAAATTAAAGAAAACAAGCGTATTGCCGCTTTACGAAATGAAATATATGATGAATTAGAAGCCGTGCTAAGCGAAGAACACTTTGAATTGTTCAATAAATTCGCAGACTTAATGATAGACGAACATACGAATGAAATTAATAGCTTTTTCAAGGCAGGAATAAAAGTCGGCGCGCGGTTTGTTTCCGAGTGTATGTTCGACTGGACGGAATAGCAAAGCCTTCCCTTGAGGGGAAGGCAGAAGCGGATAAATTCGCCTCCCCAAAAAGGGAAGAGCCGGATTTTAAAAGCGGTGGAGGCGTTTTTCTATTACGGAAATAATGCCGTACATTCCGCCTGCAAGCAGGCAGAGGATAAACGTCGCCGTCATTACAAGGTCAAGCTTAAACACCTGCCCCCCGTACACAATCAAATAGCCCAGCCCTGCTTTTGAAACGATGTATTCGCCCATTATAGAGCCTATCCAGGCAAGCCCTACGGCAACTTTCAGCGTATTCATAAGCGCGGGCACGGAGGCAGGCATAATCAGTTTCCGCAAAGTGGTCAGCTTGCTTGCGCCCATAGCCTGCATAAGCAAAAGCTTAGTTCTGTCAATCGCCATAAACCCTGCAAGCGTGTTCATTATGCAAACTATTATGGCCACGATAACGGTCATAAAAATTATTGCCGTGTAGCCCGTGCCTATCCAAATAATAATCAATGGACCGAGCGCGATTTTAGGCAGAGAGTTTAAAACCACTATATAAGGTTCCAATATCTTGCGCGCGCTGTCGCTTGCCCAAAGAAGTACTGCGATAGAGTATCCTAAAATTACTGCTATCGTAAAACCTGCTATCGTTTCGCCGAGCGTTATTCCTATATGGTAAAACAGCGTTCCGTTTTTAAACAAGTCGCCTATCGTTTTAATCACGCGCGAAGGAGAGCTTGTTATAAACGGGTCAATAAGTTTGACCTGTGCGCACAGTTCCCATATACCGATTATGGCAACGAGAATCAATATTCTGGATACGGTGATAATTATTTTTTTGTTTCTTTCTTTTCTCAGATATGCGAGATGCTCGCGCGAGAAATTATTGTCTTTTTTGTTTTTCATAGGTATTTTCCTTAAAAGGTCAAATGCCGAGTTCTTTTCTGAGTATTTCAAACATTTGCGAAAATTCGGGACATTCTCTCCGCTTTTTAGGGCTTCCGTCGCCGAATTCAATTATATGTTCGGCAACCAATTTGGCAGGGCGTGCGGAGAGTACCACTACCTTGTCGGAAAGCGCAATTGCTTCCGATATATCGTGCGTTATCAAAAGCGCGGTCTTTTTTTCGCCTTTGATGATGCTCTGTACGTCATCGCAAACTTCAAGCCTTGTTTGATAATCGAGTGCGGAAAAGGGTTCGTCAAGCATCAGAATATCGGGTTCGAATGCAAGCGTCCTTATCAGTGCGACGCGCTGCCGCATACCGCCGGAAAGCTGGTTTGGACTCTTTTTCAAAAAGTCTTTCAGTCCGTACTTTTCAGCAAGCGCAAGCGCCTTTTCGCGCATTTGCGGCGTGTTGCGCTTTTTTACTTCCAGAGGCAAAAATATATTCTGTTCAACGCTCCGCCACGGAAAAAGCGCGTCGCGCTGTAACATATATCCGAACTCGCCTCCGCCGCGTATAATTTCGCCCGAAGAGGGGGTCAACAGCCCTGCCCCAAGCGAAAGTATCGTTGTTTTGCCGCATCCGGACGGACCTATTACCGAAACGAACTGCCCGTCTTCAACGGTAAAAGTCAAGTCTTTTACGGCGGTGGTTTCACCTTCTTTCGTATGATATGTGTAAGTTATATTTTCAAATTTCAGCATTATTTATAAACTTTTTCGTATATTTTCTGTGCCGCGTCCGTTATAACAACGTCGCTGAATTTTACGCGTCCGTCAAGTTCGCCCGCAAGCTCTATTACGTCCTGCAACTTATTAAACGCATCCTCTTTCATAGCCATATTCGTAACCCACGCGTCGATAGATTTATAACTTTCAACAGACGCCTTTATGCTCTCTTTGCTCGTACCGTCAAAGTAAGGGGCAAGATATCCGGCTACCGTGTCGCCGTCGGTTTGGTTTATATATTTAACGGCTTTCGTAACCGCCGTCAAAAGCGCGTCAACCGCGTCGCCGTTTTTATTTATATAACTCTGTTTAGCCATAAAGCAGGTATAGGGTATTTCGCCCGATTCCTGTCCGACGGAAGCCACTATGTAGCCTTTGCCCTGCGCCTGATAGTCGGAAGCAACGGGTTCGAACATAGTGCAGTAGTCGGCAATGCCGCTTTCGAAGGCGGGCGTCATCATATTGAACGCAACGTCGTAATTCAACTTGCAGTCAATGTCTGCGTTTTTAATAACGTATTCGAACGTCATTGCCGGAACGCCGCCCTTTCTGCCTGCAAGAATTTCCTTGCCGTTCAGGTCAGACCATTTAAAATCGGGTTGAGGGGTTCTGCCAACCAAAAAACTTCCGTCGCGCTTGGTAAGCTGACCGAATACTTTCGGTGAATCGTCGCTGCCGCCCTTGTTGACGTATATCGCCGCTTCGGGACCGCAAAAGCCTATATCCGCGCCGCCCGACAGCACTGCAGCCATAGTTGCGTCCGCACCGCCGCCGTTGGTCAAAGTGACGTCGTAACCCTCTTCTTTAAAATAACCGAGCGCGTCGGCAAGGTAGAGGGGGGCGTAAAATATCGAGTGGGTTACTTCATTAATTCTTATGGTTTTTTTGTTATTACCGCCGCAAGCTGCCAAAGTAACGGGTATTGTCAGCGCAATAAGCGCGGCAGTAATTACCGAAATTAGTTTTTTCAACGTTTTTCTCCTTATGATTTTAAAATTTTAATAATACATAGTATGCGTGCCGAAGTTATATTTGACAATATGGAAGCAGTTGAGTTATAATAAATCTGTATCAACTTTCAGAGGTCAATAATGGAAAAAACGTACAATCCGCAATCATTTGAAAACAAACTTTATAAGGATTGGGAGGAGCGCGGCTGCTTTAAAGCAATTCGCGACGACGACAAAATTCCTTTCACGGTAATGATGCCGCCCCCCAACATCACGGGTCAGTTGCATATGGGTCACGCTATGGACGAAACTATGCAGGACGCCGTAGTGCGTTTTAAGCGTATGCAGGGTTATTGCGCCCTGTGGCTTCCCGGCACGGACCACGCGTCTATCGCAACGGAAGTAAAAATTGTCGAGCAGATGAAAAAAGAGGGTCTTTCCAAAGAAACTCTCGGACGCGAAGGTTTTTTGAAGCGCGCGTGGGAGTGGAAAGATAAGTATGCAGGCAGAATAGTCGAACAGCTTAAAAAACTCGGCTCTTCCTGCGATTGGTCGCGCCTTACGTTTACTATGGACGAAAAGTGTTCCCGTGCGGTAAGGGAAGTTTTTGTAAACCTCTATAATAAAAAACTTATTTACAGGGGAAACCGTATAATAAACTGGTGTCCCGATTGTAAAACCGCGCTTTCGGACGCGGAGGTTGAGTATTTGGAAGAAAACGGAAACTTTTGGCATATCAAGTATGCGGTGGATGGCGGAGATACTTTTTTGGAAGTTGCAACCACACGTCCCGAAACTATGTTCGGTGATACCGCCGTTGCGGTAAACCCGTCCGACAAGAGATATAAACATTTAATAGGCAAAACGGTAATTCTGCCCGTAGTGAATAAAGCGATACCGATTGTCGGCGACGAACACGCCGATCCCGAGTTCGGAACGGGTGTGGTAAAAATAACGCCTGCACACGACCCCAACGACTTTGAAGTGGGTTTAAGGCACAATTTGCCAGTTGTCCGCGTTATGAACGACGACGGAACTATGAACGGGAATGCAGGCAAATACGCGGGTCTTGACAGATACGAATGCAGGAAACAGCTTGTAGAAGAGTTGCAGTCAAGCGGACTTTTGGTAAAGGTGGTTCCGCAGGTTCACAGCGTAGGGCATTGCTACCGTTGCCACAGTACGGTAGAGCCTATCGTTTCCCGTCAGTGGTTCGTCAAAATGAGCGGACTTGCGCGTCCTGCAATCGACGCGGTAACTTACAAAAAAATATCGTTCGTTCCCGAACGCTTTGCTAAAATTTATTATAACTGGATGGAGAACGTCAAAGACTGGTGTATTTCCCGTCAGCTTTGGTGGGGACACAGAATTCCCGTTTGGTACTGTGCCGACTGCGGCAAGGAAATCGCCTCGAAAACAGACGTCACCGCCTGTCCGTATTGCGGAAGTAAAAATTTGTCGCAGGACGAAGACGTTCTCGACACCTGGTTTTCGTCTGCGCTTTGGCCGTTTTCAACGCTCGGTTTCCCCGACGATACTGCGGATTTGGAATATTTTTATCCGACCGACGTTCTCGTTACGGGTTACGACATAATTTTCTTCTGGGTTGCGAGAATGATTTTCTCGGGGCTCGAACATATGCGCGCAGTGCCGTTCAGGGACGTGCTTATTCACGGACTCGTCCGCGACGAACATGGCATAAAGATGTCCAAAAGTCTCGGCAACGGTATCGACCCGCTTGAGGTAATAGAAAAATACGGCGCGGACTCGCTTCGGTTTTCGCTGCTGCAGGGCGTGGCTCCCGGTAACGATACGCGTTATTCGGACGCGAAGGTCGAGGCGTGCCGTAACTTTATGAATAAAATATGGAACGCAAGCCGTTTCGTTATTATGAACGCGGAGGGTGTACAGATTAAACCTGTTTCCGACGTTAGGCTGCTGCCTGCGGATAAGTGGATAATTTCACGCTTGCAGTCGGTAATCCGCGACGTCACCCTTGCAATGAACAAATTCGAGCTCGGAATTGCCTGCCAGATTTTATACGACTTTATGTGGTCTGATTTCTGTGATTGGTATATCGAACTTGTTAAACCCGTATTGAAGTCGGAGGACGCGGCAAAGAGAAGCGGTGCGGTATCCGTGCTTATATTCGTGCTTGAAAATGCGCTTAAACTTCTGCACCCGATAGTTCCTTTCGTTACCGATGAAATTTACAGAAACATTCCTACCGCAGACGGAACTATAATGACTAAGGATTTCCCCCGTTATAATTCAAAGCTTGCCTATAAAAAGGACGCGCAGGCGTTTGCAGGCGTAATGGATATCATCAAGGCGGTGCGCGCCGTTAAAACCGAAGTCAACTGTCCGCCCTCTAAAAAAGTTAATCTTTATATAACCACCGAAAGCAAGCGTCTTATAACGGTAAACGAGGACAGTATATTAAAACTTGCAGGCGCAAAGGAAATTAAATTTATTAATTCCGCCGAAGAGGCAGGCGAAAACGCAGTCACTAAAGTTTTGCCTATCTGTACGCTGTACATTCCTATGGGCGAACTCGTCGATACGGAAAAGGAAAAGGCAAGGCTTACTGTCGAGCTTGATAACGTAACTGCCGAAATAGCGCGTGCAGACGGCAAATTGCAAAATCAAGGTTTCCTGGCTAAGGCGCCCAAAAAATTAGTGGACGCCGAACACGCCAAACTTGAAAAATATATCTCGATGCGCGAAAAGATATTGAAACAGCTCAAATCTCTTTGAGGTGAAATATGAACAAAAAATTTAAAAAGGCCGTGCTTGCCGCGGTAACGCTTACCTGTGCCGTGTCGGTTTTTTGCAGCGCTTGCGATTTTGGCAGTATTTTCAAAAAACACGAACACAGTTATACTGATTACGTTTTTAACGGTGATGCTACTTGTACGGCAAACGGCACGGAGACCGCAAAATGCGACGGCTGCGACGAAACCGACACGCGTGAAGCTGTAAACACCAAAAAGGAACACAGCTTTACTGCATATATTTCAAACAACGATGCAACCTGCACGGTAAACGGCACAGAGACCGCAAAATGCGACAACTGCAACGAAACGAACACCCGTATTCAGGAGGGCAGCAGAAAGGAGCATAGTTTTACTAACTATATCTCCAACGGCGACGCAACTACGGAGCAGGACGGCACTAAAACTGCGAAATGCGATAACTGCGACGAAACCGATACTGTCGTTGACGTCGGCAGTAAGCTTCCGCCCGCTATTCCGCCCGACGAAACGGAAAAGCCGACCGGCGGCAAACCGGCAACGGGTACGGAGGCGGAAATAAATACCGCTAAATTTTCGATACACTTTTTGGAACTCGGCAACAAATATACCGGCGACTGCACGCTTATAAAGTGCGGCGACACCGAAATTCTTATCGACGCAGGTTCGCGCCAGAACAGTGCGGCAACCATTAAAAGTTACGTTGATAAGTACTGTACGGACGGTGTGCTGGAATACGTAATTGCAACCCACGCCCATCAGGACCATATTGCCGGCTTTGTCGGCAATTCAAACGGCGGTGACAGGACGGGCATTTTATACCAATATAAGATAGGTACTTTAATTCAGTTCGGCGGAACGAACGCAACGTCGAAGATATATAAAGAATACTGTTCGGCGGTTGAATATGCGCAAAACAACGGTGCAACTGTGTATACCGCAACTCAGTGCTGGTATGAAACCGACGGCGCGCAAAAACAGTATTTCCTCGATGAGGAGCGTACCTTGTCGATGAACATACTTTATAACTATTATTACGACCACAAGACGAGCGACGAAAACGATTATTCCGTATGTATGCTTTTGACGGACGTTGAGGGCGATAACGAATACAGCTATCTTTTTACCGGCGATTTGGAAGAAAAGGGTGAAGGGAAGCTTGTCGACAATAACGACTTGCCTGAAGTTGAGCTGTTCAAGGGCGGACATCACGGCAGCTATACAGCGACGACGGAAAAACTTTTAAGCGTTATAAAACCCAAAAGCGTAGCGGTATGCTGCTGTTGCGGCACCACCGAATATACGCAGAACAAGGACAATACTTTCCCTGCTCAGGCGTTTATAAACAGAGTTGCAAAGTATACCGAAAATATATACTGCACTACGCTTATAATCGATTACAAAGCAGGCGAATATAAATCTATGAACGGCAATATCGTATTCTATTATTCGGACAAATGGAAACTTTACTGTTCGGACAACGACACGATTTTAAAAGATACGCAGTGGTTTAAAGACAATCGCGTTTGGCCTGCAACAATTTAAGTGTAAAACGGTGCAAAAAATGCACCGTTTTAATTTTTTTGCGATAAATTATTTGTAATTTAATTAAGTTAATGCTATAATTATTCTGTATAATTATAATTGTTAAGTGCGTGGGCAGGAGATTAATATGCTAAAAAACAGAGAACTTATTTTCAGAATGTCGTTACATCAGCGAATTCGGCTTATTACAAGTTCGAAAGCCGATGAGAATTGCGCTGTTGAAAATTACGAATTTCCCGTATTTCATTTATTCTCTAATCCGTCGTTAAAGTCTGCGGATAAGTTTGCCACGCTCTTCCCCACAGATAAAGCTCTTGCCGCCACCTGGAATGACGAACTTATAAAAAACGTATACGAATGTACCGGTAACGAGGCAAAGGCAAATAAAGAATACGCATATTTCAATATTACCGATAATATTTCTCGCGAGGCTATTTCGGAGGACGGTCATTTAACCTGTCAGTTTTTAAGCAAAAAGGCTTGCGGAGTTCAGGCAAGCGGAGCGCACTTAAACTTTGACGATTGTCCTTCAACGCAAAATATATACGTCTTAAACGAAACCGTCAGAAATATAAAAGACGGCGTACTTTCTGAAAACAAAGTAAGCTCTTTAAGGGTATACAGCGTTGACGAAGCGGAGGAGCTTGTCAAAACTTATAAGTTTAAGGGACTTATTTTCGGCGTTGCCGAAAACGGAATTGACGTAGCAAGATATATCTCGCGCGGTGCAACTCTTATTTTCGTTGACGGCGGTGCGTCGGAGGGGCTTGAGGACTACCTTGTCGAGTTGACCGAAAAATACGTAAAGTCAAAAGAACTTTTTGACAGCGGGGAGATTAACCTTGCTGAATTCGACCGTCGCATAAGGGACGGTGAGATATTAGACGCGGAGGCGATTAATCAAGCGTGCGACAGAATGATAAGCTTGCTTCTTTCGCTTAAAGAGTGCGGACCTTCTTCGGTTGAAGAACAGCGCACGCGTGCAAGCAGGGTTGAACACGATCCCGTTTTCAATGAAGTATATCACGATAAGCTTGCGTACCGCGCTGCGCAGCAGTCGGTTGTTATGCTTAAAAATAGCGGTATTCTTCCGCTTAAAAAGGACGTGCCCGTTGCGGTTATCGGTGAGTACGCAACAAACAATGATTACCGCATAACGGGCAAAAACAGCCCTACCGCGCTTCACCGTCCGTTTGACGAAATAAACGGCTACAAAAATATTAACGCCGTCGGCTATGCGCACGGCTATGCGGCGAACCAAACCAAACGCCTCGATTTGATTGAAACTGCGCTGGGGCTGTGCGACGATGCAAAATGTGCAATAGTTTATCTTTGCGCAGGTGTCGGAGCAACTAATCTTCCTACGGGTCAGTTAGAGCTTTTGGACGCGCTTTCAAGAAAGGGCGTAAAAATAATTGCCGTAGTCAGTGCGGAACGGGCTATAAATATCTCTTTTGCAGACAAATGCGAAGCAGTGCTGTTTTTATATAACGCAGGACAGGGCAGCGCGCAGGCAGTGTTCGATATAATCTCCGGCGAAATTTCTCCGTCGGGCAAACTTGTTGATACTTTTTATAAAAATCACGAGTCGGTAAAACTTGAAGACGGCGTCCCTGCATATTGCAGCGTCGGGGCGGCAAACGTCGCTTATCCGTTCGGCTTCGGACTTTCATACACACGGTTCGAATATAAAAATTTGAAACTTACCGAAACTTTTGCAAGTTGTACCGTTTCCAACAGCGGTTCGTTCGACGGATATTGTACGCTTTTGTTGTTCGTCAAACGTGCAGGTTCGCGCGGCGGACTTGCCAACCGCGTTCTTCGCGGTTATCGAAAAGTTTTCATAAAGAAAGGAGATTCCGTAAAAGTTGAATTTCAGTTTACGGATACAACTTTCAGGGTGTACGACGGGCAGAATGACCGCCTGATGGTTCAGGGCGGCAAATATGAAATTAGTATTTGCGACAATGCCAACGCTGTTTTGCTTACGGGCGAGCTCGATTTGAAGGAACGTTCTTTCGAAAAGGCGGTTGAAAACAAGTTGGTTACAAGTTCAAAAAGCGGAGCTATAAGCTTTACCGATACCGAACTTGACAAATTCATACGCAGAGAGAAAAAGAAACTCTCTTACGGTTTCAGACTGTTTGTTGTGATTATGCTTACGCTGTATTATGACGCAATGGGCATAGGGCTTTTGTTAACGAACTTAATTGCAGACAAAACTTTGCTGCTATATATAGTTGTGGGCGTATTATTGTTTGCGGGTAATTTGCTTGCGCTGATATATATAATAGTAATTTCCAAACGGCGTAAACTTCAAAAATATCTTCACCCCAACGAAGTTATAACCGATATGGTCGATAATGTAAAAGAATTTGAAGAAGTTGCAAAAGTTACCTACACGAAACCGATAGAAAAACCTATCGTCGAATTTGACCCCGTTGACGAGGAAGAAGTTGACGAGGAAGTAGTCCGCCGTTACGACGCTACGTTTGCCGAAGAGGAAGAAGAGATTGAGTTTTCGCAAAAAGTTTCCTTTGGCGAACTGTGTACTTCGTTTAGAAAATATGCGTCGACTAAGGGCGTATCGGTAGAAATTTCCTCAATAAGGTCGATACTTGCGGCAATGGCTTCGGGTAAAATTATAATTATCTCTTGCAAGAACAAGGAAGCGCTTCCCGCATTTTTGCAGGCGATGTGCGAGTACTTTGCCGTAAGCGGAAGAATTACCGCGTCGGACGAGTGGACCTCTCAGGAGGATTTGCTTTGGCAAAAGGGCGGCGCTGAGGACGACTACGTTCTTTCCGATATTTCCAACGCGATAAATTCGGCAGGCAAAACGCCCGACCGCAACTGTGCAATTTTGCTTGATAACGTCAGCGCAAGCAACTTAAACGATTATTTTTCGGCATTTTTGGACTATGCCAACTTCCCCACGGAGGAGCATATTATAAGAATCAGCGATGACGTTTCGCTTAAAATGCCCCAAAACGTCTGTTTCCTGCTTGTTCCGTCATCGGACAGTTTTCCGGAAGAGATTACGCCGTCCGTCGCGCACGCAAGTATTACTGTTGATATTGTCGCTACAAAAGTTGCGCCCGTTGCCGGCGAAGAGGAAATAAAAGTAATTTCACGCCCTGCGCTTGCAGACCTTGTAAACGAGGCGAGGGAGCAGTTCTTCGTCAGAGAGGCTGTGTGGAAAAAGCTTGACGTATTTACGGAAGCGGTCAATGCAACCGAAAAATTCAGTATAGACAATAAGTCGCTGTTACAGCTTGAAAAGTACACTTCCGTACTTTTGGAATGCGGCGGCGACGAATCTGAAGCGGTTATAAATATGTTTACCGCAAAAATAGTTCCACTTCTGAAAGTTTCCAAAGCCTATAAAAAGGAAGCGGGCGGCAAAACGCTTTTCGGCATAATAGAAAAACTGTTCAGTGAAGAAAATTTAAGTGCGGTAAAGCGTGCGCTTATCGCAACCGTATAAAGGAGTACACTGCGTGAACGCAATGCTTTCAATCGATTGGAATGCAATCGGCAATAAAATTTGGGTATGGCTTACAAGCAAAACCGCTCTGCTTATTTATGCAGGGCTTGTTCTTGTGTTGATTATTGCCGTCGTTGTGCGCGTTATAATTGCAGAGTTCAACCGCGTAGCCGCCCTTAAAAACGCGCTTGAAGGCGATGAGAAAAGCGAACGTCAGCAAATTTTGGAAACTGCGCGAAAGACTATCGAAGAGGAGCTTGAACCTGTCAAAGATCTGGCGTGTCGGAATGTAGTCGTTCCGCAAGCGGTTAATGGCGCACCGTCGCCGGTTGCCTCCGAAGGCGAAGCGGAAGATGACGGGGGGTCGCGGTTTTATATGCTTACGGAAATAGACAAGTATTACGAAAAGTACACTCCGCCCAAATACGACGAGGAAATGAGCTTAAAGGAGATATGCGAGGAGTTCCGTAACTATTCGGCAGGGGCATTGAAACTGTACTACGACATAGAAGATATAAGAAGATTTATCGGCGGCCTTGCGGTAACGAAGTTGATAATATTGCAGGGAATGTCGGGAACAGGTAAGACGTCGCTGGCATACGCGTTCGGCGAGTTTCTGGACAATAAGACGGTGGTTGTACCGATACAGCCGATGTGGAAAGAGCGTACGGACTTAGTAGGATATTACAACGAGTTTACGCGAAAGTTCAACGAAACAACGCTGCTGTATAAGATGTATGAGGCGGATTATAACGACGAGATATACATAACGGTGCTGGACGAAATGAACATAGCAAGGGTAGAATATTACTTTGCGGAGTTTTTATCGCTGTTGGAAATACCGAACGCAGACGGAAGGAATCTGGACGTAGTGGCGGATAAGAGGGAGGACGACCCGAAACTGCTGCAAAGCAACGGAAAGTTAAGACTGCCGACGAATATGTGGTTTATAGGCACGGCAAACAACGACGACAGTACGTTTGCAATATCGGATAAGGTATACGACAGGGCAATGGTACTTAACTTAGATAAAAAGGCAGTGCCGTTTGAAGTAAAGGAATACGGACAAAAGAAAATATCGTCAAAGCGGCTTGAAGAGTTATATATAAGGGCGCAGAGAGAGTTTGATATAACGGACAGGAATATGCGGCGAATAAAGAAACTCGACGAGTATATGATAAAAACGTTCCATATCACGTTCGGCAACCGAATAATGAAGCAGATAAAAAGCTACGTACCGGTAATGGTTGCGTGCGGAGGGAGCGAGGTAGAGGCACTGGACGATATACTGTCGAGAAAGGTATTCAGGAAGTTAGAATCGAAAAATCCCGTATACGTAAAGCAAATGGCGGACGCGACGTGTTCATATCTGGACGAACTGTTCGGAGAAAACAAACTTCCGCTTTGCAAAGAACAAATAAGATTAATAGAACAAAACGTTTAAAAGGAGAAAGCAATGACTAAGTTCAGAAAATCACTGTTAATTTTCGGCATAATCGTGCTGCTTATCGGTACTGCGCTTGCAACGTTTATCGTGCTTTCCCTTACGGGTTCGATAAAAGCAGACCCCATTGCACTTGAATTTACAGTTGACGATGCGTCAAAATCATATGACGGTACGCCGTTAAAGGGGAATAGTTATCATTTAAGCGAAGGCGCTTTAATAGAGGGACATAAACCCGTAGTATCGTTTAAGGGAGAACGGGTTGAAGTAGGAAATTCTCTTTGCGGACTTGACGTAAAGATAGTAAACGAAAACGGATATGACGTAAGCAATGAATACAAGATAAAAGTCAAATCAGGCGTGCTTTCCGTTGTGCCCTGCAATATAGAGGTAACAATAACCGCACAGGACGTAGTTTACGACGGCTCTAAAATCGACATAGGCGAAAGCTACACCGTAACGAACGGTTTACTTGCTAAGGGAAACCGCATAACTTTGAGTATAAAAGACGAATGGCTTGAAAATGCAGGCAATGTAGTTGCAGGCAAAACTATTAACGCGCCTGATATCGACGTAACTGTTTCCGACGCCAACGGCTATGACGTAACTCATAATTACGGTATATTCCTCAGCGGCAGGTTCAACGTTGTAAAGCGTCCGCTTAAAATTTCTCCCGTCAGCGCATCAAAAGATTACGACGGTAAGCCGTTAACTTGTTCACAGTACAATTTAGAAAACGGTTCGCTTGTTTCGGGGCATTACGCGGCAATTAAATTTGAGGCAAGGGACGGCGGCATCGCTTCGGTAACTTCGGTAGGCAAAACCCTTGAAGTTATTGCAAAAGCCGTAATTTTGGACGTTGACGGCAACAATGTAACCGAAAATTACGATTTAACTACAGGTGTCGGTTATCTTACGGTAAACAAGTCTAATCTTGTAGTAACGCTCAAATCTCAGGAAAAGGAGTATGACGGCAATCCGTTTGCAATTCCCGATGACTTGACGGAGCTATATTCCGTTTCGTCGTTGGTCGGGTCCGCGCAGTTACAGTTTGACGTTAAAAGTCTTGAAACCCTGTTCAGCTCATTTAAGGAAATAGGCAATACGACTTATACCGTTTCGGATTTTAAAGTACTTGACGGAACTGAAGATATCACTCAAAATTTTAATATAACGGTTGTTTCCGGCAACGTAAAAATTACGCGCAGAAAAGTTTCTTTGGTTGCAGGCGGAACACTTGAAAAAGAGTACGACGGCAACTTTGTGTTTTCTGCGGACAGTGGGATATCGTTCAACAAACAGCTTGCCGAAGGTCACCGTTTCGAGTCCGTGACTTGCGCCCCCGTATCGGCCGAAAACGCAGACATTGCGTCAGACGCTAAAATTTTGTCGTTCACGCTTGTTGACGCACAGGGTAACAATGCGCTCGGCTACTACGAAATAGACAATATTTTAACCTTTAAAACAAGGGTAAAAATTACGCGCAAACCGCTTGAAGTTATAACGCATTCCCAAACCAAAGAATACGATGGGCAGCCGCTTTCAGGCGGGCAGCCCGTGCACGGACTGCTTGCGTTCGGCGATACGTTTCTGGTAAGCGAAACGGCAAGCATAGTTAATGCTGTAAACGTGATTAACAGGCCGACGTTTGCAATTTACAATTCAGACGGACAAAACGTAACCGCGTTTTATAAATTGACAGAAAACTACGGCAATTTGGAAATCACGAAAAAAGCGATAACCGTATATCTTGACGACTGCGTTGTCGAATATTCTAAAAACGGCATAACGGGCATCGCACTTTCAAATTATTTAAGGTGCAACGGGGCAAGCGCGGAATTGTTTACAATTGCAAACAGACAGTATAACGGCATCGGCGAATTTTATGTTGACTTTGTTTGGGGTGAAGATTTAAGCGTCAATTACGAAATTACGAAAGGAAACAGCAAATTCACCATTATAAAGAAAAATATTTATGCGTCTGCTAAGGAAAGACTTGGAAAAGTTTACAACGCCCGTTCCGTTGGAGAACTTAGTTTAACGGACGTCGTCGGCGATATTGAAGAAATCGATTATAATGAAATACAATGTATAAGTTCCAGCATAGAAAATAAGGTTGACGCAGGTGTTTACAACGCGGAAATTGTATATGAAACCCCATATGAAAAAATTACCGTCACCGGCAAATTTACTATAAGCCCCCTGACAGTGACCGTCAGCTCGAACGGTACTTTGACTTCGGTGTATAACGGCTTGCCATTCCAGCCGAACATTGAAGATTTAACCTTAACCTGCGCAATTCCAAGCACGCAGTTTGCAATTAAAAACTGCAAGGTTGAAGAAAAGGCTGTAAACGTCAAATTCGACGGCGAGGGGGACACAAAGCAAGAGGCGGCGTATAGTCTGAAATTTGCATACGTTGATTTGATGTTTTCTGATACGGGTGCAAGCGTCAACCCCGACAACGTTAAAGTAAATTTGCAAAATTCAAAAGTTGAAGTCAAAATCATAAGGCGAAAACTTGATATTTCTCTTAAGCCTCTTAAAGGGGTTCCGGGTACGGGTGCGGATTTGACGGGTTTGGTAGTAGTGTCTAATCTTGCAAACGGTGATTTTGTCGGTTATACAAATAAATTTGCCGCCGTCAGCATAAGCGGAAATATAACGGTTTTGAATATTTCAACCGTAACGATTCAGCGCGACGACGTCAACGTAACCGATAACTACATTTTACCCGAAAGCGTTCTGGGAACTATTATTCCATAAAAATTAAACTGTAAAAATTAAACTGCGGAAAGGTTCGATATGATTTCTTACGATACATATCAAAACAAAATAAAGCGCATTGCGGCGATAAAGAATTTTATCGTCCGTTTCCGCGCGCTGTTTATCGCCCTTTTTGCGCTGTTGCTTGCATTGGTTACGGCGTTTATATTCACGAAGGGTATTATTACGCAAGATATCGTCCTGCCCGAAAAAATAGTTTACGGTGACGACTATTTTGAAAACATTCAGCAACCCAAAGCGCTGTTCAGCGACGTAGGGTTAGAGTTTGCCGTTGCGGACGGAACGCCTGCTAAAATGAACAGACGCTCTTCGCAAGCCGACGGCAATCTCGTTTGGACGAAAGAATTTCCCACGGTTGCCGGCAACTATTTCGTAAGAACGGTTTCCCAAAAAACTTTCGGTGTAAGTTACGGCACTCCCAAAGAATTTAAAATAGAGGCTATGCCGATAGAGTTTAAGATATTGAGCGACAGCGCAATCTATGGCGAGCTGCCCGAAAACTTCGTATGCAACCTCATAAACGGCGACAGACTTGTAAAGGAGGCGGCAAGGGTCAGCTACGACAATCCGGAACTTGACTCAACTTTTATCAGTTCGGTTTCTATCAAAGTGCTTGATAAAAATGGTAACGACGTTTCTTTCTGTTACGATATTACCGTACCGGAAAAAGTAATTGCGCTTTTGCCGAGAGACATTACGCTGACTCCGTCGGCATTTACATCAACTTATATCGGAAAACAAATAGACTACGAAAGCACGCTTACACAGGATAGCATTGACGGGCTGTACGGCGACAGCGCGCATATCGAAACTAAAATTTTCGACGGCGCAGGCAACGCGCTTGACGGTTTCCCCGTCAACGCAGGCGTATACACAATACAGATAGTGCCCGATAAAACTTCAATTAAAAACGGCTCTGCCGACGTTTTGTCCCACTACAACGTTACTTACGCAACCGCAACGTTTACGGTTGAACCCCGTCCGGTCACTGTGACCACACAGTCGGCAACCAAGGTTTACGACGGTACGCCGTTTGTTCAAAACGGATACGCACAAACGGGTTTAATCGAGGGACACACTCTTTTACAGTCGCAGCCGCTTACCGAAAAAACAGACGCTGGCGTCTATATCAACGAGTATACTTTCACAGTGTTCGACGGAAGCGAGGAAGTAACTTCAAACTACCGTCTGACTTATGACTACGGTATGCTTGAAATCACGCGCCGTCCGATTACGCTTACAACGGTTGACCGCACTAAAATTTATGACGGTACTCTGCTTTCCGAAAGCGAGTTTAAAGATTATACGATAGACGAAAGCGCTTTTGTCACGGGGCATAAGCACAAGGTGAGCTATTACAGCGGAATTACGGAAGTTGCGCAGTCAGGCGCGTTAAATGAAGTTTTAATTTCCGTCTACGACGGTGAGAATAGCGACGTAACGCGCAATTATCAAATAATCAGCACTTTCGGCAAACTTGAAATTCAGCCGAGAGAAATAACCGTAACCTCGTCAAGCGACGGTTGGGTTTACGACGGCGCAAAACATTCAAACGCAAATATCGTCGACATAACCTGCAATGGCGACAACGCTCCGCTTGCAGACGGCGAAGAAATCTATGCAAGCTACGCAACTCAGGTTATTTATTTTACGGCTCAGCCTGTTGAAAATATTATAAGCTGTACCGTTTCAAGGGGCGGACGCGACGTAACGGATAACTATTTAATAGAGTATGTCAACGGCACGCTTGCAATCGATAAGCGCCCTGTAATCTTAACTACGCCGACTATCACTAAAGTTTACGACGGTTTGCCTTTATACGGCGACAGTAAGCAAGTAATTGCAGATAATCTTGCAGCTTCGGACGTCGTTCGGGTTGTAGGCGAAGTCCCCCGTATAACCGACTTCGGCAAAACAGAAAACGCTTTACAGCTGTTAATTATAAACGCAGGCATAGACGCAACGGAAAGTTACGAAATAAGTGTAGTCAAGGGCGAGCTTAGCATTTTAAAGCGCGACGTAACCGTCTACACCCCGACCGACGAAAAAATTTACGACGGAACTCCGCTTTTAGGCGATGCAAAGCAAGCCTATGCCGACAATCTTGCGGCAGGCCAGCAGTTGCTTGCTTTCGATGTTGCGCAAATTACTCTTTCGGGTGGGATTAAAAATACCACGCAGTACAAAATTGT
>CAJTQE010000022.1:682-23728 GCA_910578655.1 uncultured Christensenella sp. | reverse complement strand
GCACTTACATTATTGAAGTGCGAGGAAGAAATATATACCACTACAAAGACGAGAACAGACATACACACGACAAATACACCATAGCCGACCTTTTAGAATCGGCTATGAATGAATATGTTGAAAAGTTTAGTGCAGAAAAAAAGTAATACATTTCCGACGTCGGGAATGTATTACACGGTGCATACATAAATTGCAATAAAAATTCCCCTCACCCGGCTGCGCTGGATGAGGGGCATTTGTTTATTCTTTCCGCATTTCATTCAAGTCATTGAAGAAATAACTATTTTGTTTTTCCATTTCGGCAAAGGTCGCCTTTTCGGTTTTGAACTCGTCCAAGTCATTTATGCCGACAGTAGACCTAAGCGCCTTTTCGGTAAAAAACCCGCTGAAACAGTCCGTAGAAAAACGCTTGCTGTAAATTTTTTTACTGCTTAAATAGTAATGCTTCTTTTCTATTTTACCGTCCTGCGTGCCGTTCTCGACGTTCAGATTGACTTTACAATAACCGAACGTATTATATATGCGCTTCTGATAACCCACGAGCTTAGCAATCAAACCGTGATATAAGTACATAGGTAAAGTATAATCACCCCTATCATAGCGATACTTGTAATAACGCTTTTCAAAGCCTTTATATATCAGATTTACTATTAAATCTTCCGCGAAGAATAACGGCATAGCAAGGCGCATTTCCGAACATTCGTCAATGTTTACTATCTCGCATAAGTCGCGCGCATCTGCGCCCCAACTTTCGGGACGTTGTTCGTCTGTGATAACCCGTACAAACGGGAAATTATCTACTGTCGCAGAGTGCCGAACCATTTTCAGCCAACTGTTAAATAAATCGTTCTTTTGATTTGCTTTATTGTCTTTCTTTTTAATTTCGGTTAATTCAAGATTGTTTTTACGTTCTTTTCCTATCTCGGTAAGGTTGACAACGCCGAACTCGAAGCTGTCCGCATACTTATTATTTTCTATAAGAGTTTTACCGAGCCGTAAACTGTCAAAGTCCAGATTATGAGAATGGCGGGAATAGCTGTCTATATATCGGCTGTCCTTTTGGAATAAGTCCGTATTCCATAACGGGAAGTTGCCTATATCGTCCAATATGTTATCCGTCCTTATGGAGTAGTTGGAAATCATAAGACTACTTTCAATAACGTAAATGAAATATAACTGTGCGTAATCTTCAATTACTTTCCAAATGTTTTGAACGTACAGCCCGTCGTTGTATTCCATACCGTAACGCTCGTAATCATAGCCGAAGATATATTTATCCTTATGCTTATAAAAACGACGTCTGAGCGAATTTATAAACCGCCTGCACGTTGCAAGATTATAAACGTAATGCACCGCCATAGCGTGCTTAATTTCACGCTCTAAATTTATCCAAGTAAAGAACGGAAACTTTAAATCACAGTCTAATATTTTCTCAAACGCTTTATCCCTGAACATTATCTCTTGCGATAATGCCATATCCGTTATAATGGTAGTTTTCTTTTTGCCCATAGTTCCGCAAAGCATAACTACGATAGGACGTTCATTTATAAAGCCTCTGTCTTTCATTTCCATATGATTGAGCCGAGAATATCCGATAGACTTACGGAACTTCAAGAAAGCTATAAACGCAATAAAAGCCCATACGGCAGTTGGTACAACGCTTACGTCCATTAAGAGCTTGACAAACTGTATGTAGAGCGTTGCCGTCTTTAAAGCTGAAATGAAATATAAGTAGTAGGCGAAGAAAGAAATAACGATAGCTATTACGTTAAAGCTATACGCCCATATCCAAGCCAAGATTTTTAAATAAGCGGTATGTTCACGGACAAAGCCGACGAAATCTACAAACCAATTTTTAACGGGCTTACAGACCTTTAATTCAAAGCGTTTAAAACTGCGCAAAGCCTTGCTTTCCTTGCCATAGTCGTTGTTCTGTTTGCGCCCGATAAACAGACTAACTATAAACCCAATAAGGAATACGGGCATAACGATTAAAATTATTTTCGTTATATAAAACAGCACGTCCGCAACCTTGCCCATATACGCCGTAAAGTTTTCCATTGAGAAGAACAAAGACCAATATCCGCTTATATTCGTTTTAAATTCGTCCCACGTTCTCGGCAGGTGGAGGGGAAGCTCGAACGGCTGTTGCGTGAACTCGTTGACCGTAATTTCGCCGTGCAGTTCTATTCCCAATAATTCCGATATGTAGTACTTAAATGAATTACTGAACGCTACACAGCTTTCCCATATCCTTAAATGTGCGTACTGAAAAAAGAAAGGAATATGAGCAACGCTCGCAACAATAAACGTTATCATTATCCAATGACGGTAATCTTTTAAAGATTTAAAATACGCTTTAATTCTCTGCATATCACGCCCCCAACTGTCCGAACGTGAACACGAAATAGCCGACAACGATTACAATTACAACGACAGCTACTATCTTTATTACGTTTTTTATATTTTTCATTTACCGTCACCGTCCTTAAATTCGGAAAACACGTCATCTGACATTTCGTCGTATAAATGTTGTTCAAACCATTCTAAGCGCATTTCCAACCGCGCTGCACGTTTACCGTCTATGTAACCTGAAACTAAGCCAAGTACAATATCTAATATAAATAAGCCGATAAGAATGTATATTAATATTTGCATTTTTAATTTTTCCTTGATTTTATTTTTTTGTTTTGGTATAATTTACCATACAAAACAAAAGAGGTTTTATATGGATAAAGATATTAAAGTATGTCCTATTTGCGGCGAGCCCACTTATTTAGTTTACGGAAAGCACCCCCGTAAAGACGGTTTATGCTATAAACACAGTCAAATGCTATTCAGAAAAGAAATAGAACAATGTCCCGACTGCAGCAAATGGCACGAAACAGGTAAACTGTGCGATTGTAGAAAAACACATTTTAACGAATTACCCAGCACAGGTTTTAATAAATGTATTTTATGCGATACAAAAACAACGGGTTATGCTTTTTGTAATGACTGTTGGAAAAAATACACTAATGAAGATTTACTAAAAATTCTTAATGCCAATAATCATTTAGAAACAGCAAAAGCCATAGACGGTAAAAACGCTATTCATACTGAAAAAGAATTAAACGAAAATACCATTGAAGAAACAAATAATTCTACTAATTCAAAAAAATGCTTGCTATGCAATAATGAAAGTGGTGAATTTGTTTTCTGTAAATCTTGTTTTGCCAAATATCGCAATAAAACTTTGCTACTAAAAATAACTGTTACAAAAGACCAACAATTAGAATTGCTTGATGAGTCATACGAAGGCTTATATGTTTGTAAAGACGGACACGTAGTTAAATCAAAATCAGAGCGCGACATAGATAACTATTTATTTGAACACAAAATAGCCCACGCCTATGAAAAAGCCTTAGTAATCAATGGGGAAATATTCCACCCCGATTTCTATTTACCTGAATTAGACGTTTACCTTGAACACTGGGGATACGATGAAAGCAATCTTGAATACACAAGAAGAAAAGAATATAAAATTCCCAAGTATAGAGAAAAAGGAATTACACTAATCAGCACATATGAAAAAGATATGAAAGACGTAGATACTTCATTGGATATAAAGCTTGCAAAATATAAAAAAGATGAACTAAACTATTTGGATGAATAAAAGCAATGTATAATTTACTTACCGATTTAACAGACCCCGACAATATTCCTGACGGGTACACAACAGTAGATACTCGATTTACTTTAACCATAGTAATTACGCTTATAGCAGTAGCTATTACAATTATTTCAGCTTGTATAATTTATTATTTATATAAGAATTGCAACAATGAAGCAATAAAAAACAAAACGTGGATAAAACCGACGATTATAATAACGGCTATCGCATTAAATTTTTTGCTTGTTGTTCTCGGTTGCATAATTTGTAGTAAATACTAAATACTTAAAAGGCGGTATTAACCGCCTTTTTTAAATATGCTTTTTAGCAATTTAAACGGAGCGAAAATAGCAAACTTAATAGCTTTAAAAACAAATTTAAAAATATCCTTGACAGGCTTAATAAAATTTATAAGTACACAAAGTAAAACTACAAATAAAATTAACCCAATAGCCTTTACAAACATTTCCCAAAACTCCCCAAATGCTTTAAGTAAGTCTGTTTCGGTTCTGCCATCTGCAATATTATCAGGGTCAGTAAGGTCATTTACAACACCTAAATCATAATAATTACCGCTTGTATCTTGAAAATGCAACCGAAGAAGACCAACGTCATAAACGTCTTCATAATTATCAATGTGATGCACACCGCCCGTCATAGAAGAGCCGTATTTATCTTCCGTTCTTTCCGTTTCCAGATAAGTAAATACCCATTGACTTGATTTAATTTTTTCTCTTTGAGTATCAGAAATTTTAGCACCTTGACTTTCCGCAATTTTAATAAATTCTTCGGCAGACAAAATTCTATTCCATTCTAAATCCGGCGCCCCCAAGCCAGGACTAATATACGTCATTTTGTCGCTGTCTTTAAGTCTTACAACTTGATTTAATCGTTCGTTTGAATATGTTAATGTATGGTCGCCATAACCGTAAGTATCACGAACATCACGTATTGAGTAATTTAAATCGGCATCATAAATATGCTTTATAACGTAATCCTCAACGCTAAAACAGTAAAACCAACAGTCCTTAGGTTCTTGTGTATGAATTAAATCTTTCCACGTCAAACCGTCTGAAAAAGTAAAATTTCCATTAAATACCGTTTCCACGTACAGCGTATTAAACGTATTCATTTCATAGTGCTTGCTTCCGTTCAAATCGCAAACATACCATTGCTGACCTACCGAATACGCTATATCCGTTTTCGGGAACGACTCGTCTATTTCGTCAATATCGGTATTCACCATACGGAATATTTCAACTATATTGTAATAACGGTCGCCGTCGTTCGGAACGGTAAAGCCCTCTACGTGATATTTATCCAGCGTTCCGCTCGTAGACAATAACTTTAAATTGTAAAGTTTCGGAGTAAGTCCTGCGCCGTTCAACGAATAGCCGTAACTTATTGAAATCTTAGTACCTATAAGGTCGTATGTATCGTGACACGGCTGATAAGCGTAAACGAACAGTTCTTTATTCGAGCTTTCGGCAATCTGTATAACGTGCAAGCCGTAGTCGTCTGAAACGTAAGGATAATCGTTTTCGTTAAAGTCTTTATCTTTCCGCAAGTCCTGCAAGACTTCCGCCGAAGTTTCGGCATAAACAACAGTAGAACTTACTGCACCGAACACGCCGAACAGACAAAGCAGAACTGCGAGAACAGCTATTGCTATTAAATTGCAAATTTTTAAAATTTTACTTTTCATAATAAAACCTATGGCGGTTGACTTTTGCCAACCGCCACACCTTTTTAATTATTTAATTTTTTGTTATCGAGAAACACGCAGGCAATTTTGCCATATCAGTATCCGCCCAACCGCCAGAAGCATAACCGGATACAAGAATAAACTTTGTTTTTCTATTTAATTCAAATGAAGTTAAGTCAGACGTACGACCAAGATAAGTATCAAGAGAAGGTAAACCGCTAAACTCAAAAATAGCAACGCTTGCAGAGTCTGCATCCTTTCCAGCTTTCGATAAATCGGCATTTAAAGTTGAACCGCTTACAACGCTTAAAAGAGTTGAAGAAGTAATACATTGACTACTTGCATTCGTTGCCCATTCAAGCGTATGCTCGTTGCCGTCTTTATCCGTATATCCGAGTTGAAACCATTCTGCAACCTGCTTTGTATCAACACTTGCACCGCCGAAGTGTAACGCGATATGATAGTGAGGACGGGTATCGTCTTTATCGTGAATTATGTAAGCCCACTTTTTAATAGTGGTATACTTCATAAACGTTGCTTGTAAGTCAACCTTTAACTTGTCAACGTCAGTACTTATTTCACACATTTTTAAGTTCATTATTTAACCCCTTGAACTTAAAGCGCATTTGTTTTACACCTTAAACAATATTTTTTACACCTTTTACACCTTTTAGCGAACCGCTTGGACAAGCCCTAAGCGGTTCGCATATATATAATAGTGTTTGGTGTGTTATCCACACACGGTAATTGCTTTTACACCTTTTACACGTTTTACACGCACTTTTAATCTTCATAAGCATTAAAAGGGTATGCCACTATCGTCGTCGGGCATAGGCTGTAATTGCGGTTTATACTCGCCTTTTTCTTCGGGCTTTTCTTTAACGGCTTTATCGGGAAGAGTATCCGCAAAAGCTTTCATAACTTCCTTGCGCCCTGCATACTGATAATCTCTGTTATCATTGTCCTTATCAGGGAAGAAACAAGGCTCGATAGGTATTAAGCTATCGCCACAGCGCAAATAGAAATTTGTGTACTGTTTTTCTTTACCGTCTTTCTTATCCTTGTATGTGCCTACCTTCTTAAATAATGAAATTTGCATAACTGCTCCTTTTGGCTTTACGCCATTAAAATATTTATTTACAACGCCCTAAGGCGACTGTATCAAAGTAAAAGACGGAAAGCCTTTTCATCAGAATTGACTACGCCTTCGCTGATACGTGACGACGTTCACACTCTTTGGTTTTACTGAACAATCCGGACAGATAGTTTGTGGCTTTTTTGTGTGCCTTAAACCGTCTAATACACAAAGGGGGAATGCCTACAATGCCGACACTCACGGCATAAAAAAATCCGACTGCAACTATATGTTGCAATCAGATTATACAAATACAGCATAAGTATTGAGTTTTTAATAGTTGGTATTGTAAAATCAAATAAATTAATGATAATATTAAGTTTAATAACATTAATTTTAATTATACCGCTAATTATTTTTATTATGTTAACAAGACCGTATCGACATAAAAAAAAGAAAAAAGCAACAAAAAAGAAAGATGACCCATCCAAAAAATAAAAATACTTACAGCCGCGGCATATGTCGCGGCTGCATTTTTACTGCTATTGACATACTAAACGAATTGCAGTATAAGTATCGATATCGGAGCCTTCAGAGATTGCGGTTCGCTTGCGCATATAACTTTTAAAGGGACGATAGCTCAATGGAATTCCGTTACAAAAGGCGACAGTGGGATTATGCTACCGAAAATTCCACGGTTCACTGTACGGACGGGGATATAGCTAAATCGTAATATAGCCACGCAAATAACCTTTCACAATAAACTTATAAAGCCGGGATTTCCTCGTGAATTCTGTCACGCGGAAGACAAAAATCAGGTAGATAAAAAGCCTTGAAAGAAAGCGTTTCGGCATAAAAACAACGTCCTGCGGACGCGGACATTATAGATAAATAAAAAGAGAGGGGTAAGCTGCCGCTTACCCCTCTCGGGTTAAAATTGATTTAAAGACTGCGAGTATATAAATAAAGTCAAAAAATCTTCATTGCGTTCATTCGTATCTTTTTTGTCGCGTTTATTAAATTCGTCAAAATCAAATAACATATTTCTCTCCTTTTTCACTGTTACTGTCGGGTCCCCTTCCCGAGCGTTAAAGCAGTATATCAAATGTTAATTTGTAAGTCAATAACATTTCAAACTATTTTAAAAATTGTGAATTTGTTGCCGAATAACATATTCGACCTATTAAGTCTATGAATTTGTGTTAAATTTTGTTAATATTTTTAATTTTGTTAAAAAATGTAATTTTCGCCGTTGCGCGCCGACGCTGCCGCAAAAATGAAAAAATGAGAAAACGAAACATTTTTTGAAAAATTTTAAAAAAAGTATTGACAAAACGCAATCTGAGTACTATAATTTACTTAATCGGTTAAGTAAACCAAAAACCGTAAAAAAAATCAGAGGTGAAAAATGAAAAAGGCTACTAAATGGGCAGGGCTTATAGTTGCCACCGCGGTTTGCGCGACGTCGGTTGCGATGTTGGCGGCTTGCGGCGACGAAGAAGTGACGTATACCGTTACTTATATGGACGGTACGACGGAGCTTAAAACGGAAACCGTAAAAGAGGGAGAAAAAGCGGTAAAATGGCAGCCTACGAAGGAGGGTTTTACTTTCGTAGACTGGTACGCAACGCCCGGCTTTACGCATAAATTCGATTTCGACGAGCCGATTACGGAAAACAAATCGGCGTTTGCGCAGTTTGCTTCCGCAACGCAGAGCGAGGATAAGAGAACATTCTATATCGCCGGCAGCGGAAAGGGACCCGTGCTTATGGCGAGCAACTGGGGCAAGAACACCGGCGAGCAGCACAAAATGACGAAGACCGAAGGCAAGAACGAGTATAAATATACGGTTGACTTGTACGAGGGCGATAAATTCCAGTTTGAAATTACGGGCACAGGCGACTGGCAGAACCAGCGCGGAGCGGGCTATCTGGATACTTTAAAGCTTGCGAACGGAACGACCGCGTTCAGCGGCACCGCCACGATAGGCGACAATTCTTCATACCGTCACGATATTAAGTGCGAGTATTCGGGCAATTACACGTTTACGCTTACCACGCACCCCGACGACGACACTTATGAAACCGACAACCCGAGCTATACCGAAGCCAACAAAGAGGCGTTCAATATCAATCCGCTTGACAAAATAAGCTGGGTGAGAAACAGCGACGTAGAGGACGTTAAAACCGTTACCGATTTCTATATAAAGGGCAAAAAAATAACCAACTGGAAGGATATGTACAACGCCTCGACCCAAATGACTAAAAAGGACGGCGTTTACACGCTTGCGGTATACCTTCAAAAGGACGACGACTTTTTGTTCACCTCTCAGGTAACGGTTGGTACGGAAGTAGGCGTCGGCACGGATTACATAAAAGCCGGAAACCTTGACGAGGCGAGCAAAGCGTTCGTCGGTGGCACCGATAACAACATGACCGCAAAGGCAAGCGGCACATACACCTTTACTTATACCGAAGCTACGAAGGTGCTGTCCGTTGCGTTCGACGCGACTGAAACTCCCGTCCCCACGGACTACTATATCGACGGCACGTTTGCCGAGGGCGTAAAAGATTGGAGCGGTTACTGCTTTAACTCCCGTTTCAAGCTAACCGAGACGGTAGCCGGCTCCGGCATATTTGAAATAAAGAACGTCGCTATGAAGGCGGATTCGCAGATTATAATTCAGGCGTTCAAGGAAGGCTCTACCGACCGCGGAGAATGGGGCACGGAAGGCTATAACGGACTTGGAAGCTATAACTACACCTATCTGTTCGGCGCAGGCGAAGGCTTCTCGGCAGTGGGCGACGGCAACAACAATATCAAGGTGCTTAAAGCGGGCAACTACGACATAACCTTTGACAGCTATTCGAAGATGATGACTATCGTAGAACACGTTGAGGCCGACCCCGCCGACGTTTACGATATATTTATCAAGGGCGCGAACATAAATAGCTGGTCGCACGGAATGAGCGCACAATACAAGTTTACTCTTAACGAGGCGAAGACCGCTTACGAATTCGTGCTGACGGTCGAGGCAGGCAAAAAAGTAGAGTTCGGGCTTGACAGATTTGCAAAGGGTACTACGGCTAACGGCATGTTTATCGATATAACCTCGCTTGGCACGAGCGGCGACGCAAACGCTAAATTTATTAAAGCGGAGAACGGTAATAATATCACCTGTTCGGTTGCAGGCTCTTACAAAGTAGTGTATAATATTGAAAACGAAACAGTAGATTTTTACGCTGTAACGAACGCGTAATAAAACAGGCGGGCGTTTTTGAAGAAACGCCCGCCTTATTTTAAACGGTAAATACGTGCACGTCGAACGGTTCGCGGCTTAAAGCCTTGGTTACGCAGTCGGCGGTTTGTCTGCATAGGGGAAGATAGATATTCTCGTAATAAAGGTTGACGCCGCGGCGCTTGAAACGCTCGGCTACGACTCCGCTGACGGTGAACACGTTGCTTGCGGTCACTTTCCCGAAATCGTCGTTGACGAATACTGCGTTTTCGAATGCCTGCGTTATCCTGCTTTTCAAAACGGAGTCGTGCGGTTCGGGGCAGACGAAAGCGTAATCCGAGGAAAAACGGCTGTCCGCCATGCGCCTGAGCTTTTCAAAGTCGGGCGTAATCTGGAAAAACAGCTTGTCCTCTACGCAGCAGTTGACGGCTATCAGCGGTATGTAGTTGGCGTTGCCTATCGAGTAGAAGGTTTCGCGAGATACGTTGTACGCGATTATCGCGTCTGCGTTTGTAATTCTTCCGAACGGGGGCGCGACGAATACGAGGTCGAAGTTGTCGTTAAAGCTTTTGGAAAGACCTTCGAGAACGTCCACAAGCTCCGCCTTGTCGGTGTAACCGTCGGTTTCGGTGCATACCGCAACGAGCTTGCGCCCCGAGGAACGCAGGTTTTTCGCAAATACGTTCGGCTTGTAATTGAACATATTAATGACGTGCCATATCTTGTTTTTCGTATCCTCGCTTATCGACTGTCCCTGCGTATTGTTGATTACGTAGGACACGGTTGCGGCGGAAACGCCCGCTTCCCTTGCGATGTCGTGGATAGTAACTCTCTTAACCATATAGATAATTATACCAAAATATTGCTTTAATGTCAATATAAAAGAGGCTTTTATGAATTTGACCCACTGCCCCGAATCAAAATACTGTTTTGCTCTGGACGAAAACACCGTACGCCTGAGGCTTGCGGTTTACAAGGACGAGTTGCCCGATAAGGTCACTGTCCTGTACGGCGGAAAGTATGATTTTGCAACCGTACGTCGAAGCGCGGAGGCGCAGCGTGAGTGCGAGGACGGACTGTTTGTCTGGTATTCGGCGACAATAAAGCTTTACGACAGGCGGCTGGTCTATCTTTTCAAAATAGAGCGCAACGGAAAGATAAAATATTTTTCCGAGGACGGCCTGACCGACGAATACGATTTCGATATGAACTATTACAACTGTTTTCAGTACGCCTACGTAAACGGCTGCGACGTAATGCCGTGCGTGGAGTGGATGCGGCAGGCGGTGTTCTATCAGATTTTCGTAGACAGGTTCAATATCGGAAAGAAAAAGGACACGGGCTATATCAACCTGAAATGGGGCGACAGACCCACGCCCAAAAGCTTTGCGGGCGGAGATATAGCCGGAATAACGGCCAAGCTGGAATATATACGCAGCCTCGGCGTCAACGCGATTTATCTTACGCCGGTATTCAGCTCGGTTTCCAATCACAAATACGACATAAGCGATTACTACGAAATAGATAAAAACTTCGGCGACAAAAACGACCTTAAACGGTTGATAGACAGGGCCCATTCGCTGGGTATGCGAGTTGTGCTGGACGCGGTTTTCAACCATTGCAGCGACAGGCTTGCGCAGTTTGCGGACGTGCGCGAAAAGGGGCGAAAATCGAAGTACGCAGACTGGTTTATAATAAACGGCGACAATCCGCTGGACTACGAATGCTTTGCCGCGTGCAGGTATATGCCGAAATTCAACACTTCGAATGCGGAGGTGCGCGAATATCTCAAAGGCATTGCGACATACTGGATACGCGAGTTCGATATAGACGGCTGGCGGCTGGACGTTTCGGACGAGATTTCGCACGAGTTCTGGCGTGAATTCAGAAAGGCGGTAAAGCAAGAAAAAACCGACTGCGTGCTGATAGGCGAAAACTGGCACGACGCAAACCCGTATCTGCACGGAGACCAGTTCGATTCGATTATGAATTACGCTTTCACAAAGGCTTGCCTCGACTTCTACGCATTCGGTAAGCTTACGGCGGAAGAGCTTGCGCACAAGCTGAACGAAATACTTATGCGCAACACCGATACCGTAAACGATATGATGCTCAACCTTTTGGACAGCCACGACACGCATAGGTTTCTGACGCGTGTCGGCGGGGACGTAAACAGACTTATGAGCGCGCTTTGCGTAACCTTTTTCTTTCGCGGCGCGCCGTGCGTGTACTACGGCACCGAGAACGCCATGGAGGGCGGATACGACCCCGACTGCCGCAGAACCTTCGACTGGGCGGAGGAGGGGCGCGATAACCCCGTTAAATCGCTTATAAAAAAACTGTCGGCAATCAAACGGGACTTTACCCGTGAAGCGGTGATTTACAGCCGCGGGGGAAAACTGATAATAGAACGCGGAAGCCGAGTGCTTACGGCAGACAAAGACGGCTTCGAAATAAAATAATTCGATAGGGGTACCCATATGCGTTTGCAGGCAAACGCATACACAAGGAGGATTATATGAGAAAAACGCTGCCCGCACTTATCGCGCATATAGCAATTATACTTGCGGTAATTATCGTTATGGGCACGCTGGGACTTATTGCCGCCGGACTGGACGCGGACGGGAACGAAAAATTCACGGGCGAAATCGAGCGGAACGTAACTCTGCGTATTCTTGAAAACGATACGGCGAAGGAGCAGGGATATCTGGAAGAGCTGCTCAACGCGTTCAACGAAAAGTACGCGGAATACGGAATCAAGGCGGTTGACGCCAATATGGACCAGTACACCGATTTGGAAAAGGGCGGTCCATACGGTTACGGGCCCGACGTGCTGTATCAGGCGAACGACGCGCTTATGAAATACGTCGACGGCAAGCACATTCTGCCGTTGCCGGTTGAACAGCTTGAATGTGCAGACAAAGTCGGCGAAAGGGCGTGGGCGGCGTATCGCGCGAAAGCCGGCGGACAGGAGTTCACTTTCGGCGTACCCGTGAATATTCAGCAGCCGCTGCTGTTTTACAGAAAAGATTTGCTTCCCGAAAACTGGGAAACGGAATGGGATGACGATAAAAACGGCGTTCCCGACATAATAGAAAACTGGACGGATATGTACCGCTTTTCGCAGCAGATACGAACGGACAGCAACGGCGCAAGATACGGATATATGAAGTCGCTGAACGACGGATACTTCGCCTCGGGATACTTTCTATCGTACGGCGGTTACGTATTCGGCGGAGAGGACGGAAAGGACGTTTCCGACATAGGCTTTTCCAAAAACGACGGCTGGATGGGCGGAAGAATTATCCGTCAGCTCGCCTCGGTTATGAACTTCGAATGTACCGAGGACACGATAACCCGTAACTCGTATTCGCGCATGGCGCAGGGCACTTACTTTGCTACTATGACGACGCCGGACGTGTACACTCTGTTTATAAAGGAAATGGTAAACGCCGGCTACACCGAGCAATATGCGCGGGATAATCTGATTATGACCGATGTTCCCGCCCTCCCCGTAAGCGGAGATTTAGAGGATGAAAGTCAGGGCTTTAAGGATATGACTGCAATGGGCGGTGTTAACGGCTACGCAATCAGTTCGTACACCAAGGCGCCTAACGCCGCGCTCGCGTTCGTCAATTTCGCAACGTCTTACAATATGATAAACCGCAGGGCGGAGCTTCTCGGAATTTCGCCGGCGCGCAGCGATTTGGCGGAGGCGCTTGGCGGACTTAACGAAACCATTAAGGAAAATCTCGACAAGGGCAGTATTTACGTTATGCCCAGCGTCCGCGCTCTGGCGCAGGTATGGACGCCGTTGCAGACTTACTGCGCAACTATCGCGAAGGATATGCTGGACAACAAAAACGTATATGCCGGTGCGGAAAAGCTTAAAGAGGGGATTGCCAACGTTGACAAACAGATTTACGACGCTATCCACACTCTGGGCGGTTCTTAGGAGGTTTGATTGTGAAAATAGTTAAAAAAATCAAGGCTTTGCCCGACAAAATCAGGGCAGTACCGGGAAACATTTCAAAAAGGCTTGCCGGCGCAAAGGAAATTCTTACGCAGGGCAACGGCAAGGTTACGGCGTCAATGCTCGTGATGGGGCTGGGTCAGCTTCTATACAAACAGTGGGTCAAGGGTGCAATGTTCGCGTTTATACAGATCGCGTTTATAGTATACTTCGTACTCACGGGCGCGACCGACCTGTTCGGGTTCTTCACGCTCGGCACGCGCGAGGGCAACGCCTGGTACGGAGTCGAGGGCGATAATTCGGTCGTGCGGCTGATAATGGGCATACTTGCCATAATGATTATAATGCTGTACGCGGCGATTTACGTTTCAAACGTCAAGGACGTTTACCGCACTCAGTGCGCGATAGATACGCTTAAAAAGCCTGCGGATTTCAAGCAGGAGGCCGCGGCGCTGCTCGACAAATCTTTCCACAAGACCGCGCTGGCTCTGCCCGTGATAGGCGTGTGCGTATTCAGTATTCTGCCGATTGTGTTTATGATACTTATCGCGTTTACCAACTACGGCGGAGACATAGTACCGCCGGCGCTCGTCGACTGGGTTGGCTTTGCAAACTTCGGCAAAATTCTTTCGCTGGGACAGTTTGCGCCGACGTTCTTCAAGATTTTCGGCTGGAATATGCTTTGGGCGGTGCTTGCAACCGCGCTGAACTATTTTGCCGGACTGGGGCTTGCGCTGCTGCTGAATAAAAAGTGCGTAAAGGGCAAGGCGATTTGGCGCGCGTTTCCCATACTCGCTTACGCCATACCCGGCTTTATAACCTTGCTCGGCTTTAAATTTATGTTCTCGTACGGCGGACCTATTAACTACTACATTCAGCAGGGCGGCGGTGAGGCGGTCGGATTTTTGGGACTGGACGCAAAGTGGAGCGCGCGCTTTATCGGGCTTGCGGTCAACGCCTGGATAAGCATACCGTCGACGATGCTGCTTGCGACGGGAATACTTTCCAATGTAAACAACGACCTTTACGAGGCGGCGCGCGTGGACGGCGCAAGCGCGTGGAAACAGTTTATTAAAATAACGCTGCCGTACGTGCTGTTTGCCACTACGCCCGTTCTCATTTCGCAGTTTATAGGAAACTTCAACAACTTCGGAATTTTCTACTTCCTGCGCGGCGGTCTTTACGCCGACGGATACTTCCTTGCAAGCGATACCGATTTGCTTATTAACTGGCTTTACAATATGTCCATAGACAATAACTACTATTCGATAGGCGCGGCGATAAGCCTGGTTATTTTCGTGATTACCTCGATAATATCCCTTACCGTTTACGTCCTTTCGCCGTCGTATAAACAGGAGGAGACATTCAGATGAATAAGGCAAACGTCAAGGTCGTTAAGACGAAAACAAAACGCGTATTAAACGTGCTTATAACCTACTGTATATTGATTTTAGTCGCGTTTATATTTTTCTTTCCCTGCTTATGGCTGATACTCGCGTCGTTCTCGAAGTCGGGCTCGATATATTCTTTCGACGGATTTTTCCCCGCCCAATACGGGTTCGACACGTTCAAATCCCTGTTCACCGACACGGTAATGTACAATTATCCGCGCTGGTTCTTAAACACTCTGTTTATAGCGGTTATGAGCTGCATACTCGGCACTCTTCTGACTATACTCACGGCGTACTGTATGTCGCGTTTCCGCTTCAAATCGAGAAAGGCTATGATGAAGGCCACGCTGCTGCTTGGAATGTTTCCGTCGTTTATGGGCACGATTGCGGTGTACCTGATAATGACGCAGTTCAACCTTATCAACCAGCACTGGGGTCTTATACTCATATATTCGGCGCAGGCGCCTATGGGATATATGGTGCAGAAAGGCTTTTTCGATACCATACCGTACTCGATTGACGAGGCGGCGAGAATAGACGGCGCTTCCAACTTCACGGTGTTCGTAAAGTTCATACTTCCGCTGTCGAAGCCTATGCTCGTTTACACGGCGCTGACATCGTTCACCTGGCCGTGGTCGGACTTTATACTGCCTAAAATGCTGCTTATCGATAAGGATTTGTATACGGTGGCTGTCGGGCTGATGTCGCTCGGCGAAACGGAATTCGCGCGGTTTGCCGCAGGTTCGATATTTATAGCAATACCTATAATAGTTTTGTATTTCTGTCTGGTCAAGTATATGATTAACGGTATGGCTGCCGGAGCCGTAAAAGAATAAGGGGGAAGTAAAATATGGCAAATTTAAGTTTAAAGCATATATATAAGGTCTATCCCAACGGGGCGAAGGCGGTAAACGATTTCAATATGCAAATTGACGACAAGGAATTTATCGTTTTCGTCGGTCCGTCGGGCTGCGGAAAATCCACCACTCTCAGAATGATTGCCGGTCTTGAAGAAATTACCGCGGGCGAGCTTAAAATAGGCGATACCGTCGTCAACGGTATGGAGCCGAAGGACAGGGACATTGCGATGGTTTTCCAGAACTACGCACTGTATCCGCATATGACTATATTCGAAAATATCGCGTTCGGTCTGCGTATGAGAAAAATCCCCGATATCAAGAGGGATAAAGAGGGTAATCCCGTACTCGGCAAGGACGGCAAGGAAATTCCCGTTATGCGCAAGTACAATAAGCAGGAGATTGCCGCAAAGGTCAACGAGGCGGCTGAGATACTCGGCATAACGGAATACTTGAAACGCAAGCCCAAGGAAATGTCGGGCGGACAGCGCCAGCGCGTCGCGCTGGGCAGGGCGATAGTGCGCCACCCCAAGGTAATGCTGCTGGACGAACCGCTGTCCAACCTCGACGCAAAGCTGAGAACGCAGATGCGCAGCGAAATAGTCAAACTGCACAAAAAGCTTGAAACAACCTTTATCTACGTCACGCACGACCAGATAGAGGCAATGACCATGGGTACGCGCATAGTGGTAATGAAGGACGGCTTCGTCAAACAGATAGACACGCCGAAAAACCTGTATAAGTACCCTGCAAACAAATTCGTTGCCGGCTTCATAGGCACGCCCCAAATGAATTTTTTCGCGTGCACATTAAAAAAGTCCGGCGACAAGGTAAAGATAAAATTTACCGACGCGGACGCGGAAATTACCGTGCCGTATAGCGCGCTTATGAAAACCACGCCGCATTATCTCGACGGCAGTAAAAACGTAATACTCGGCTTCCGTGCCGAGGCGGTCTCGCTCGACGGCGCGGGCGACGCGAAAATAAAGGTGAAAATTTCCCACTCTGAGGAGCTGGGAACGGAAACCCTCGTTTACGGCGATTTAAACACAGGGGGCGGCGCCGATACACGCATAATCATAAAGGCCGGCGGTTTCAGGCAGTTCGAGCCCGACGCGGTATGCACCGCATCACTGGACACGGAGCAGATACATCTGTTCGACGCAGAGACGGAAGAGAGCATTATGCCGCGTATGCCCGAATTCAACTATCTCGACTGCTCGGTCAAGGGCGGCAAGCTTACCTTTCTCGGTATCACCGAGACGCTTCCCTCCGCAATCGCGTGCGCGGATGGCAAGGGTGAGCTGCTCATCCCCGTTTCGGCGGTTAAGTTCGGCGGCGGCATAAAGGCCAAGGTCACGGACAGCGAAACCGTCAACGGCAAAATATTGCTCACTCTCGAAATAAACGGCGGCAGACTTTACGCCCTTTCCGACACGGAGCGCAGGGGCGAGGTAAACATCGGCATAGACTACAAGTCGATAACGCTGCGCGTCGGCGGAAGCGAGGCGCTTCCCATGCCGCGCATTAACGGGCTCGACGGTACGCTGGTTACTGAAAAAAGGGGCGGCGCAACGGTTTACAGCCTGCTTATAGACGGCGTTAAATTTGCCGCGCCCGAAGAGGTGTATACCAAAATATTCGCCGCGACGGCCGGCAGAAAGGCGTTCAATACGGCGTTCCGCTACGAATGGGACGCGTACGGGCTTTCGGTCGGCGAAAACGGAATTTCAGCCGAAGTCGAAGAAATGCTCGACTACGGCGAAGAAAAGTTTGCGCGGGTTAACGCGTGCGGTCAGACGCTGTACGTAAAAACCGACGCGGATTTAAGCGGTACGGTGCGCATAGTGCCCGACGCGGCTAAGGTCAGCGTCGTGGAAAGCGAGCGCCGCATACGCATTGTTTAGGCTCACTCATTTTTGTTCTTCATTATGGCTCGCCGCACGGTTTTTTTCGTGCGGTGAGTTAATGATATTAATCAATAAAAAAAATCGTGTCTTTTCCGGGCACGATTTTTTGTCGGTTTCAAAATTTACAGTCTTTAAGCGTCGCTTTTTTCCGATTTTAATAATATCGCCGTCAAGGCGCCGTAGATAATGGTAGGGAAAATATTAAATATATGATTGTCGAACAGGCAGACTACCAGTAACGACAGTATGGTAAGCGCAATAAAGCTTCTTTGCAGCGTTATATTTCTGAAAAAGCTTATTACCGTCTGTGTGCGGTGGATAATGTATGCAATCAGTCCCACTATTCCGCATGAGCTTAATAGCTGCAAAATCGTATTGTGGCACATCAGCGGGATAAAGCCCAGTCCCGAATTGCTGTTGTAGCTGAACTTGACGAAGAAGCCTGCCCCGAATATCGGCGACTTTTTGAAGTATTCTATCGCCTCGCGCCAGATTTTCGTCCTTCCGCTGCCGTTAGGCTCTCCGTCTACAATAAGGTTTTCCATTATAACTTTAAAGAATTTGAACACCTGCTCGTGGTAAAAGCCTGCGAGAATCAAACCCACGGTCGCCGCGCCGAGAAGGACGCAGATATTCGCAAAGCGGTTTCTGTTTTTGGTAAGCAGCATACCTATGCAGAATGGATAAATTACTATGCCGCCGACCATTGCCTGTCTGCTGCACGAAAAGAACAGGGCGACGAACAGAATAAAGGAATAGACGGTATAGACGAAGCCCCAACGCTTGCGCACGGCAAGGTAAATCGGCGCCGGCACGCACATTAAAAGCATAGCGCCGTAAGTATTGTAAATGCCCCAGCCGAAAATAAGATTATTTCTGTTTATCGTTCCGTCTATAAAAAGTTCTTCTGTAGTGGCGTACGCAACGATAAGCTCGATTAATAACAGAATACTGAATGCAACGAAAGCGTAGGATATCGTTTCGAAGCCGCCTGCATCCAATTTTACGTTGTCCTTGAATACGCAGTAAATGCCGAGTATGCACGCGGCTAAAATGAAACCGAAAAGCAAATTTTTGGGCTTGTAATCCGCCGTAAATATTCCGTTGATAATAAGTATAAACGCGAATCCGCAAACGCCGTAAAACGAGGGCGTGACTTTGAATTTGCCCTCAACCACCGTTTTAACCAGTCTGCATATCGCCGCTGATATAAACAGCCCGACTATCGTAAAAATCTGTATATATATTTCAGGGCGGTGGTAGTAGTCGGAATTTCCCATCGTGGTGGATGGCGTGTTTACAAGCGAAATCGAAACGCTCATAAAAAGGAACAGGTGCAGAACGGGCGTTATATCGTCAAGCAGGAACAGCATAAGTATACCCGTCAGCGCAATGTAGTAAAAAAGCGCTACGTCCCAGCTGAGGTAGTAGCCTGCAAGCGTAAACGCCGCCGTTAAAAACGGAAAATATTTGGAAGATAAAACCGTGCGCATTATCTCCGCGGCTTTTAAAGCTTTAAGTTTTAATGTATGTCTGTTCATTAGTATTATCAACAGTATACTCTTTTATCTTTTCGCTGTCAACGCGCGCGGCAAATTATTTTGTCATAATTGTAAAATGGATATAGGATACAAAAGGGCGTGTTTAACCGCCCTTGTCTATTTAATAATCTAAATTAAAAATGAAATTTCTATAAGCCGTATTTCAAAAGGCTGTAAAGTTATATTGAGTGTTAAAGGAGAGGGCAATTTTTCTTTTTTAATTTCAGGTTCTGTTTGATTTATTAAATACTCGGTTTCTTCCGGTGATAACGGTTGTTCTATAGCCCCCATATTTATAAAATTATCGAATGCCGAGCCGTTTTCTCTGTTCATTATATGGTGAACGATTAAATAACTGCCGTTTGAATCGGGAAAATTAAAGCTGAATTCTTTTATCCCGTTATCGGGGAATACAGGGTGTCTGTTTGTATAACTTGTATTTATGCCGACTTCTTCGGAGTAGGCGGCGGAATTCCTTGGCTTGAATGCGAAAGATTGCCTTGTAGTAGAATATGCCTTATCCGGAATAGATGCCGGATTAGCCGGTGATTTAAAACTGCCGGTATCGGACCTGCAAGCAGATATGATAAAACCGATTATTCCCTGAATAGTTTTTCTGATTTGCTTGAAATAGAATAGAATGATAAACACGGTAACGGACGCGTTACCGTGTTTGCTTGTTCAAGAGTGTTGCAGCCGCGACAATTGTCGCGGCTGTATTTTGTTTCAGGTATTGACATTGCGCGAATTACGCTGTACAATATAAACGACAAATTAAAAGGAGCGAGTATGAAAATATTGGTAACGGGCGGAGCCGGATACATAGGCAGCCATACGGTTGCGCAGCTCTGCGCAGACGGGTACGATGTCGCAATTTTGGATAACCTTTCCACTTCTTGCGAGGAAAGCGTAGTAAGATTAAGAAAAATAACGGGCAGGAAACTGCCGTTATATAAGGTTGATATAAGAGATAAAGAGAACGTAAAAAAGGTTTTAAAGGACGAAAAGGTGGAGGCGATAATCCACTTTGCCGCATACTCGCTTGTCGGCGAGAGTATGACAAAGCCGTTAAAATATTACGAAAAC
This sequence comes from uncultured Christensenella sp., assembly GCA_910578655.1. Taxonomy (GTDB): domain Bacteria; phylum Bacillota; class Clostridia; order Christensenellales; family Borkfalkiaceae; genus Coproplasma. The sequence continues at coordinate 3,300 of CAJTQE010000022.1, read as the reverse complement.
AACCTGTACGGTACAAAGCAATTGTTGGAAGCAATGGTTGAAGAGGGCGTAAATAAAATCGTATTCTCGTCCACGGCGGCTACCTACGGCGAACCGAAGAGTATTCCTATACTTGAAACGGACGAAACGTGTCCCACCAACACCTACGGCGAAACCAAACTTTCAATGGAAAAGATGTTCAAGTGGACGGCGAGCGCGCACGGTTTGCGGTTTGTTTCATTGCGCTATTTCAATGCCTGCGGTGCACACGAAAGCGGTTTAATAGGCGAAGCGCACAACCCCGAAACGCATTTGATTCCCATAATACTTCAGGCGGCGGCAGGAGTGAGGGAGAGTATAAGTGTTTACGGTACGGACTATCCCACGCGCGACGGCACTTGCGTCAGGGACTATATTCACGTTTACGATTTGGCGAACGCGCACGTCGCTGCGGTTAAATATCTTTTAGACGGCGGCAAGAGCGATATATTCAATCTGGGCACGGAAACGGGCACGACGGTAAAGGAAGTTATTGACGCGGCGGAGAAGATTACGGGCAGGGACATAAAGGTAGTTTACGGCGAACGCAGAGCAGGCGACCCCGCGGTCTTAACGGCTTCGAATAAAAAGGCGAGGGAAATACTCGGCTGGAAACCCGAAAAGACGATGGAGGATATCATTTCTTCCGCGTGGAAATGGCACAGCGAAAACCCGAAAGGATACACGGAATAGGGCGGTCGTTTATGATTATTAATGTAGTTGCGGCGTTGATATGGAATAAAGATAAGTTTTTAATTTGTCAGCGACCTGAAAATAAAGCAAGAGGGCTTTTGTGGGAGTTTGTCGGCGGTAAGGTTGAAAAGGGCGAAACCGAGCGGCAGGCGTTAATCAGAGAATGTCGGGAAGAGCTTGCTATAACTGTTGAGCCGCACGAAGTTTTTATGACGGTTGAACACGAATATCCCGATGTAACGGTGCATTTAACCTTGTTTAACTGTGGCATATCCGACGGCGAACCGCAACTTTTAGAGCATAAGGATATGCGCTGGATTACGGCGGAACAAATACCGCAATTTGATTTTTGTCCTGCTGACAAGGAAATTTTAAAAAGGATAAGCGCGAACTTTTAAAAGTTCGCGCTTTTAATATATAACGCCGTCAATTACGCCGCCGCCGAGACAGGCAGTATCGTCGTAAAACACTGCGTACTGTCCTTCGGTTACTGCGCGTTGAGGCTGAGAAAATTCTACCGTAGCCGAGCTGCCGCCCAACGTGACGCAAACTTTTTGTTCGCCCTGACGGTATCTGAATTTTGCGGTGCATTCAAACTTCGGCTCAGGGTTATATCCTATCCAGTTCAACTTCGAAACCCGGCAGGCTTTTGAATAGAGCGGCGCTTCATCGCCGTGAGAAACATAGAGAATATTGTTTTCAAGGTCTTTTCTAACGACGAACCATCTGCCGTCCTCGCCGCGCTTTCCGCCCAAATCAAGCCCCCTGCGCTGACCTATGGTGTAGTACATAAGCCCGATATGTTCGCCGACGTTTTCGCCGTCGAGAGAGAGTATTTTTCCCTTCTGCGCAGGCAGGAAGTTTTGCAGAAATTTTCTGAAATTACGCTCGCCGATAAAGCATATTCCCGTGCTGTCTTTCTTTTCGGCGGTGGTAAGCCCGTGCTTTTCGGCAATGTCGCGCACTTCGTTTTTAGTGAGGTCTGAAAGGGGGAACAGCACGTTATTAAGCTGAGGTTCGCGCACTTGATTTAAAAAGTAAGTCTGGTCTTTGCCTGCGTCCTTTGCTTTTAAAAGGCGGTGACGTTCGCCGTGTTCGATTCCGCAATAGTGCCCCGTTGCAATACAGTCCGCGCCCATAGAAAGGGCGTATTCGCGGAACGGGCCGAACTTAATTTCGCGGTTGCAAAGCACGTCGGGGTTGGGCGTTCTGCCCGCCTTGTATTCGGAAAGAAAGTATTCGAAAACTCTGTCGTAATATTGTTTGGAAAAGTTTACGCTGTAATAAGGAATATCAAGAGTTGCGCATACGCGTTGAACGTCGGCAAAGTCGGTTTCGGCAGTGCAGCTGCCCTGCGCGTTTTCCTCTTCCCAATTAAGCATATAAAGTCCTATTACGTTGTAGCCCTGCTGTTTCAAAAGCAGAGCGGCAACGGAAGAGTCAACTCCTCCGCTCATACCAACTACTACGGTTTTCATAGCCTGATTATACCATAACGCGACAAAAGAGGCAAACAAAAAACGCCCTTTGCTTTTAGGGTAATTCCCATAAGGAATTTAATAAAATGCAAATAAAAAGATTTAGGCATAGCGTTAAGCTGTGCCTTTTCTGTACTTTTTTTGGACGAACTCGGCTACCCGTAGCCTGGTGAGATATAGATATGTTTTATATTTCCCGCAAAATTCAATCAGTTGCGTTCTTCCATTTTCCGTGATATAATGATTGTACGATAAACAATAATTTAACGGAGAACAAAAAATTTGGAATACATAAAACTCACACTTGAAAATTTGGAAACAGAGCATATTTGTTGTGCCATCTCTAACAATAAGGACATACAAGTTGCAAGCAAGAAAGCGTGGCTAAAAGAAAGAATAAAGGACGGCTTGGTATTTTTGAAATCCGTT
>CAJTQE010000022.1:0-671 GCA_910578655.1 uncultured Christensenella sp. | reverse complement strand
CGCGGCAAATGCTTTATTGAATACATACCTGCCGAAAATGCTTGGTGTCCTATCGAAGCGAACGGCTATATGCACATAAATTGCTTTTGGGTATCGGGCTCGTTTAAAGGACACGGCTATGCAAACGATTTATTAAATGCTTGTATAGCCGATGCAAAAGCGCAAGGCAAACACGGAATTACCGTGATATCTTCGCCGAAAAAGATGCCGTTTTTGTCAGATCCGAAATATCTTGCTTATAAAGGGTTTAAGGTTGCGGATAAAGCAAATCCAAACTTTACTTTAATGTATTTATCTTTCGACGAAAATGCGCCCGTTCCGAAATTCAAAGAACAAGCAAAACAGCCGCGTATAGATAAACAAGGTTTTGTTGTGTATTATACGTACGGTTGTCCGTTTACGGCTAAATACGTTCCGCTTGTTCAGCAAACGGCAAAGGACAAAGGCATTCCGTTTGAAAGCGTATTGATAGACAGCAAGGAAAAAGCGCAAAACGCGCCTATGGCGTGGACGAATTACGCCGTATTTTATAACGGACAATATATATCAAACGAAATCCTAAACGAGAAGAAGTTTCTTGAACTTGCAGAGAGTTATTATAGACAGTAATATAAACTTCAATTTGACGTGCAGTGAAGTCAGCTAAGCGGTTTGGCAATAAAGATACACGG
>CAJTQE010000021.1 GCA_910578655.1 uncultured Christensenella sp. | reverse complement strand
CGCATTTATTGAAATCTATCGTTCGGCTGTCAATTCGGGCAGGTGTACCCGTTTTAAACCGCCTTACTTCGTAGCCGAGTTTTATAAGACTTTCGGTCAAATAATTTGCAGGCGCAAAGCCGGAAGGCCCGCTTTTTTGCCGAAGTTCGCCCGTCACGGTTTCGGCGTTCAGATATACGCCCGTCGCGATAATAACCGCCTTTGCTTCGATAATACCGCCGTAGACGGTAAGTATGCCCGTAACGCGCTTCCCGTCGGTCAAAATTTCTTTCGCCTCGCCTTGAATTATGCGCAGGTTTTCTGTGTTTTCAAGCGTGCGTTTCATTTCGCGGTGGTAGGCGTTTTTATCGCACTGGCAACGAAGAGACTGAACCGCTTCGCCTTTGCCTGCGTTTAGCATACGCATCTGAATGGCGGTCTTGTCGGCGTTTAAGCCCATTTCTCCGCCAAGCGCGTCTATTTCGCGCACTAAATGCCCTTTGCCCGTTCCGCCGATAGAGGGGTTGCACGCTAAAAATGCTATGCTGTCAAGATTTAGCGTCAGCATAGCAGTTTTTAAGCCCAACCTTGCGCAGGCAAGCGCGGCTTCGCAGCCTGCGTGTCCCGCGCCGATTACGGCGATATCGCATTTACATTCTGAGAATTGATACATTTATTTCTTTAAAATTATATTTTTAATGTCGTCGACGTCTTTTGCTATTTTGTCATTGATGCGGCACATTTCTTCAACCTTGTCGCGCGAATACAAAATAGTGGTGTGGTCGCGTCCGCCCAGTTCTTTGCCGACGGAGATAAGCGGAAGACTTAAAAGCTCGCACATAAGATAACAGCAAATCTGACGGGGAATGACGATTTCCTTTTTCTTGCTTTTGCCTACTATGTCGCCGTCATTGAGGCGGTAAAAACCGGTCACTGCCGAAATAATGCTCTGCGGAGTTATTTCTTCTTTGCCGCCTTCGGACACGGCTTCGTGCAGTGCGCTTTTGGCAAGCGCGACGGAAAACGGTTCTTCGTGCAGTTTAGCGGCAAATATCACTTTCATCAGTCTGCCTTCAAGCGTTCTTACGTCGTCGCCGGAATCCTGCGCCAAAAACGCGAGAACGTCGTCGGGAACGTGACATTTCTTTTCAAAGGCCTTGCGTTTTAAAATTGCAATTTTGGTTTCGAAACCGGGAGGGAGTATGTCGAAAAGTCCGCCGCCCGCAAAACGTGTTTTCAGTCGGTCTTCAAGCGCGGTCAGCTCGCTGGGGGAATGGTCGGAAGAGATTACTATCTGTTTGCCCTTTGCAACAAGCTCGTTAAAGGTATGGAAAAATTCTTCCTGTACGGCTTTCTTGTTTTCTATAAACTGAATATCGTCTATAATTAAAAGGTCGGCGTTGCGGTAGTAGTGTCTCAGCCGGTTGCTTCTGTCGCGCGCGTCGGGTCCGCGGCTTGTAAACATAGTGTCGATGATTTCGTTTACAAACTGTTCGCAGGTGACGTAAATAACTTTGAGTTCCGGTCTGTCCTTGACGACCTTATTTGCAATTGCCTGAATTAAATGGGTTTTGCCAAGCCCCGTTCCGCCGTAAATGAATAGGGGGTTGAATTCGCCTGCCGGATTGCAAGCTACGGCATAGGCGGCGGCGTGAACGAATTCGTTGTTTTTTCCGACGACGAAACTGTCAAACGTAAAATTAGGGTTGATGTTGGTGGGGGGAGTATAAACGTCCTCGGCAGGCGCGTTATAGGCAAAGCGTTCGCTGCCCTCTACTTTAAGCCTGAAATCCGACAAGCCGACGTCGGCTTTAATAATCGCCTCACGCATTTTGTCTGCAAGCGTGCCCGTGATATACTTTGCAAAACTTTCGGTAGGAGTTTCAAGCACGATAAATCTCCCGTCAATATCGACGGGAACAAGGTTTTCGATATATGTTTTATAGTTAATGAGGGAAACGAGTTCCTGCATTTTTGCCTTTATCGGGTTATATACAAAATCAAAATTGCCCTTTTCTGCCATAATCGTGCTTTAATCCTTTGAGTTTTTTCAAATAATCTGTTAAAATAATTATACACTAAAAGGCAATCAAAATAAAGTGTTTTAAGATAAAATGTTTATAAAAAATTTAAAATTAAAAAATTTCAGAAATTACGTCGACGAAACGGTAAACTTTACCAAAGGTTTAAACGTTTTATTCGGCAGAAACGCGCAGGGTAAAACCAACTGTGCGGAGGCGGTGTTTTATCTTTGCACGGGTGTATCGCCGAGAAGCAGGCGCGACAAACAGCTTATCCGTCACGGCTGCGACTGCGCCGAAATTTCCGCCGTAGCGGAGGGCAGGTACGGTGAAGTTGAGCTGTATGCGCAGATAAGAGAAAACGGCAGGGAAGTGCGGGTGAACGGCACTAAGATAACTAAAACGGCGGATATACTCGGCAATATATTCGGCATATTTTTCTCTCCGCACGAACTCAGACTAATTCAGGACGGCCCCGATGAACGAAGGCGGTTTTTAAACGTCTCAATTTCACAGCTTTGCAAACCTTACTACGTCGCGCTTTCACGATATAATAAAATTTTGGAACAGCGCAACAACCTTTTAAAGGACAGGGATATGGGACTTGTGTTCGATACTCTGCCCGTGTGGGACGAGCAGTTTGCCAAATACGCCGCTCAGGTTGCCTGTAAGAGGGCGGAGTTTTGCGCAAACATTGCCCCGATAGCCCAAAAGATACATTCGCATTTAACGGACGGAGCGGAAACGCTTGCGGTAAGCCTCGATAAAAAATACGCAGGCGACGAAAAGGAACTTGAAAAACGTTTTTTTGACGAATTTTCGGCAAACAGAGAGCGTGACGTAAGGCTGGGTTTTACCGCGTCCGGACCTCACCGCGACGATTTGGATATAGCGATAAACGGCGACGACGCGAAGAGTTTTGCGTCTCAGGGACAGACGCGCACGGCGGCGCTGTCGTTAAAGCTTGCCGAAGTGGAAATTTTCAAAGATATGTCGGGCGAGTATCCCGTGCTTATTTTGGACGACGTTATGAGCGAGCTTGACCTGCCGCGCCGAAAAAAGCTGGTATGCTACACTCAGGACTTGCAAACTATTTTAACCTGTACTCACGCCGAACGCGTTCTCTACGGCAAGGTTGCAAACAAGATAAAAATCGACGGAGGAAAAATAAAAAGTGAGGGCTGATTTACATTTACACACATACTACTCCGACGGGCTTCAATCGCCCGACGATATTGCGGCAACGGCAAAAGCCAACGGGGTCGAACTTGTGTCTGTCACTGACCATGACACCGCGCTTGCCTATCCCGAACTTTTCGACTGCTGTATTAGACGCGGAGTCAAAGCGGTAAGCGGAATAGAAGTTTCGGCATATTACAAAGGCGTGAGGGTGCACACTCTCGGTTACGGTATCGACCCCGAACATCCCGTATTCGCCGAATTTTTAAAGGAGCTTTGCGACGGCTCGTATGAGCGTGCGGACGACATAATCACCAAACTGAACAGGGGCGGAGTCAAATTGACGCTAAGCGAGGTTGCGAAATACAAAAAAAGTCAAGCCGCGCCTATCCACGCAATGCACATTGCGCGCGCCGGAGCGGTAAGGGGTTATTGTTCTTCGCCGTTCGCTTTTCACGCGCAATACCTTTCAAACGGAAGTCCGGCTTATTCCGAACTGCGCCGTCCGTCTCCGGAAGAGGCGGTAGAGGCGATATCCGCCTGCGGAGGTTTTGCCTCGCTTGCGCATCCGGGCAGGATAGAACTTGAAAAAGAGGAATTAATTTCAAAAGTCAAAAGTATGGTCGCTTGCGGTCTTAAAGGCATAGAAGCTGTCTATTCTACGCATACTCAATTACAGACGGAGTATTACAAGGAGATGGCAAAAGAATACGGACTTTGCGTGACCGGCGGTTCCGATACCCATATAAAGGACGGCAGCAAACGTATCGGCACACCCGTATTCGATTGCGGAGAGGAACTTTGGCAAAGACTTTCAAATACTTAAAAATTATTATGGTTATGCTCGTCTTGACGACGGGCATCGTTTTTTTCAGCGGCTTTTCGCACACCGTATCTAAGGGCGAAAAATTCGACGTGAAACTGCTGTCTGCGTTTACTACTGAATTCGACGGCAACAACAAGGCGCGTTCGCACAATATCCGCCTTGCGTCCGAATTGATAAACGGCAGCACCGTAAGATGCGGCGAGACTTTTTCGTTCAACGCCGCTGTCGGACAGCGTACGCCCGAAAGGGGTTTTAAGCGTGCGGCGATAATCAAGGACGGGGAATATGTCGCCGGCTACGGCGGAGGGGTGTGTCAGGTCAGTACTACATTATATAACGCCGCTCTTTTATCCGGTTGCAAGATAAGCGAATACCACGCCCATTCTCTGCCTGTAAGCTACGTTCCGCCCTCGCGCGACGCGATGGTCAGCGGAACGGATTTTGATTTGAAGTTTGTAAATACTACGGGCAGTCTTATTTATATAACGTCGTCGTTTAACGGCGGTTCGGTAACTTTTAAAATCTACGGCAGGGATTTCGGCGCAAGGTATTCGTGCAGTTCTCGCGTGACGGGCATTATAACCGCCCCGGAAGAATTTACGGATAACGAGCAAATGGTAAGAGACGGCAAGGACGGAATCATAAGCGAGGGCTATATTACGGTTACAAGGAACGGGATATCCCATTCCAAACTTTTAAGACGGGACAAGTACGCGCCGCAAAAGAAAATTTCTTTAAAACCGGAAGAACTGCCGCCTGAAATTTCTGAAAATATTTAGTAATTGTTTGTCTTTTTAGTTATGCTATGGTATAATGCTAAACAGAAAAATTATATTCGGTAGTAAATTTATGATAAAAATTATTTTAGACGCAATGGGCGGCGACAACGCCCCCAAGTCTACTGTCGGCGGAGCGGTGCTTGCGCTTGAAAGGGACAAGCAGCTACATTTAATACTTACGGGAAGAAAGGAAGTAATAGAGTCTGAGCTTAAAAAATACAGCTACGATAAATCCCGTCTAGAAATAGTCGATTGTCCGGACGTTATCGAAATGAACGATATTCCTACGGAAGCGGTCAAAAGAAAACAGTCGTCGCTTATCGCGGCTTACTGGATGCTGAAAAAAGAGGAAGATATATGCGGACTGGTAACTGCCGGTTCTTCCGGCGCGACGATAGTCGGCGGTCAGCTCATTTTGGGGCGTATACGCGGAATTAAACGCCCTGCGCTGTGCTGCGCAATTCCCAACTCGCGCGGAGGTATGACTCTTCTCGTAGACTGCGGAGCAAACGCGGAATGCAAGAGCACAATGCTATGTCAGTTTGCGCTTTTGGGCAGCGCCTACGCTTCGGCTTCGTTAGGCACCGAAAACCCCAGAGTCGGGCTTTTGAACAACGGAACCGAAGAACACAAGGGCGACCCTCTCCGTCAGGAAACATATAAACTTATGTCGGAGATGAAAGATATCAACTTTGTCGGCAACGTCGAGGGCAGGGATATAATGATGGGCGACTGTGACGTGGTTGTCGCGGACGGGTTTTCGGGAAATATCGCGCTTAAATCGATAGAGGGATGCGGCAAGCTGGTGCTTGACACTATGAAAAAAGAGCTGTCTGCTTCGCTTTTTACAAAGCTCGGTTATCTGTTTATACGCAAAGCAATAAAGCGTATGCGCGCACGGCTCGATTTCGACAAGGTAGGAGGAGCGTTGCTGCTCGGCCTTAGAAAGCCCGTAGTTAAAAGTCACGGAACCTCTAAGCCCGTAACAATAGCAAATTCTATTGCAAACGCGGTAACGATTTACCGCAATAACCTGATAGGCTCGGTAGAAAAACTTCTTGAAAACGTAGACTTTGCGGTGGAAAATGAATAATATCGGACAGTGCGAAGCAGCAATAAATTACGTCTTTAAAGATAAACAGCTTCTTCGCCGCGCACTGACGGTTGCTTCGGCCTCCGAGGACAATAACCAGCTTTTGGAGTTTTTCGGCGACGCGATACTTGAATTTATTGTTTCAGAACGTATTTTTTCGGAAGAGGACAGCGAAGGTGAATTGACCGAACGGCGCAAAGCTTTGGTTTCGGATGCCGCCCTTACGCCCGTTTCCGAACGGCTGGGGCTTGATAAACTTCTCATTCGCGGCAAAATGGACGTAAACAATAAAAAAGCGGTTCCGTCGGCGTACGAGGCGGTTACTGCGGCAATTTATCTTGACGGCGGTTTGCAAGCGGCAAAAAATTTCGTGCTTTCCACGCTCGACTTTTCCGTTTCCGCAACTGAAAACTATAAAGGCAAACTGCAAGAGAAGTTGCAGGGCAACGGACAAGCCGTTCCCGAATATATCCGCACGGATATAGGGAACGCGCAAAAACACAGATTTGAAGTAAAAATTATTTTATGCGGTCAAACGTTTCGCGGAGAAGCGGACAGCGTAAAGCAAGCCGAACAGCTTGCGGCGAAAGACGCGCTTAAATATTTGGAAAAGGAATAAGATGAATCAGTTTAAACAGATACAATTGGTCGGGTTTAAATCATTTGCCGATAAAACGGTAATTCCGCTCGGAGAGGGCGTAACCTGTATAGTCGGGCCTAACGGCTGCGGCAAGTCAAACGTTGCAGACTCTATACGTTGGGTTCTCGGCGAACAGTCGGCAAAAATGATGCGCGGCTCACAAATGCTCGACGTAATTTTCGGCGGCACGGAAGCGCGCCGTCAGATGTCGTTTTGCGAAGTAACGCTGACGTTTGACAATACTAAAAGAATATTCGATATTGACTGCGACGAGGTTGAAATGACCCGCCGCCTTTACCGCAACGGCGACAGCGAGTACCTTTTAAATAAACAGCCCTCGCGTATGAAAGTGCTGACCGCGCTTTTGCACGGCGCAGGCGCGGCGAAAGAGGGATACTCCATTATAGGGCAGGGCAGAATAGAGCAGATTATGAACGCCAAGCCCGAAGACAGACGTTCTATTTTCGAAGAGGCTACGGGCATCGTCATATTCAAGGACAGAAAGGCCGACGCCGAAAGAAAGCTGAATTCTTCAAAGGAAAATCTGTACGTCTTTGCGCAGCGTATGCAGGAAGTCGAGAGGCAGATAGGTCCGTTGAAACGCGCTTCGGAAAACGCGCTTAAATACAGAGAACTCTATTCTCAGCTTCGCCACCACGAAATGAATTTGTACATAGTCCGTCACGACAGCGCGGCTGGCGAAAAGGAAGCTTTGAACGCGAAAGCGTTCAAAATAGCAAACCGAATAAGCGAAGTGACTGCACTTTCCGAAAAACTGCTTTCGGAGTATCAGACGCGCCGCGACGAAATCGCGTCCGCCGACAGCGAACTCAGAGACTTGAACGAGCGCCTTCGCCGCTACGAAGTCGGAATCGAACACAGAAGCGGAGAAAGTAAACTGTTCACCGAAAAGGCGCGTTCGGTCAAGGCGAAACTTGCGGCTGCGCAGGAAGACGTCGCTTATTCTACGAAGCGTATCGACGACATCGACAGGGAAATCCGCCGCGCGGATGCATATGCGGAACGCAACAACGACAGAATAAACAATTTACGCGGACAAACCGATACTTTCCGTGCGCAGATAGAAGAGCTTTCCCAAAAGATAGCCCAATACGAATATATGACGGGCGAACACAGGAAAAAGGTTTTGGACACCTTTGCCGACCTTTCCGAAATGCGCGAAAATATGGGTTCGCTTACTGCACAGAAAAATCTTTTAAAAGAACGCCTTGCCGAGATAACCGCCGAAATGGATAAAATTCACGCGCGCCGTGACGCGGTAAAGGGCGAATATGACGCGAGTATAGAGCGCAGCAAATCGCTCAACGGGCTTTTGGGCAACGAAAACGAACTTTTGGAACAAGCCGAAGCAAAAGCCCGAGATATTGAAGAAAAAATACATCAGCTGATCCGTCAGACGTACGATACTCAGGCTCAAATTGCCAGCCTTAACGACAGTTTAACCACTTGCCGCGCCCTGCGCGACAGGTTTGACGGATATACTTATTCGGTTAAAAAGCTGTTAAGTCAAGCCAAAAACGATATGTATCTGTCGCAAAAGATTGGCGGACTTATCGCGGATATAGTCCGCTGCGACGGCGAGTACGAAGTTGCCATTGAAACGGCGTTTGGCGGAGCAATGCAAAACGTAGTAACCAACACGCGTGACGACGCAAAAGATTTAATCGAATACTTAAAACGCACGCGCGGCGGTCAGGTAACTTTCCTGCCCATCGACGCTCTCAGACCGAGAGTTGAAAGCAGCGAAATCAAGGCTGCGGTTCGCGACGCGGGCGCGATAGGCTTTGCAATCAACCTCGTTAAATACGACAAGAAATTCGAAAACGTAATACATAATCTTTTGGGCAATACATTAATTGTCGACAATATCCAAAACGCCACGCAAATTGCAAGAAGATATCCCCGCGCGTTCAAAATAGTAACTTTGGACGGCGACGTGATTTCAACTTCGGGTTCTATGACCGGCGGCTCAAAGCGTGAAATTGCAGGCAACCTGCTTGCAAACGAGCGCAGGATACAGGAAATAGAAGAAAGTATTCAATCCAAAAAGCAGTCGCTTGTGCGTATGGAAGAGCGGCATAAGGAGCTTGACACCAAAAAGACTGAAGCAAACGAAGAGCAGCAGCTTTTAATAAAGCGTTTGCAGGACGCGCGTATGGAACTTGCCGCCGTTACGGAAAAACAGGCGTCACTGCTTTCGGCAGTGACCGACGCGGAAAGCGAATACGCCGCTTACGGTCAGTCGCAAAAGGCGTTGACGGACAGGCTTACGGGGCTTGACGACGAGTTTTCCGGCGTCAGCAAAGGCGAAAGAGATTTGTCTGCGGAAAAAGATAAAGCGTCGTCTGCAATGGACGATATGAGCGCGGAATACGACAAACTCACTTCCGAGCGCACCGAAATAACCGAGCGTTTAAACGGTATACTTATTGAAATTGCTTCGCTTGAAAGCGCTATTAAATCGGGCGAAGAAAACGTAAAGCGTCTTAATACGGAGCGTGCTTCTCTTTCCGAAAGACTTGAAACCACAAAAGCAAGCATACCTCAAATCGAGGCTGAAATGCAAAGCTTTACAACCGCAGCACAGAAAGCAGCGCTTTCTGAGGAAGAGCAGGAAGTTGTCGCCGATTTGAACCGTCAGGTAAACGAAGTTCAAAAGCGCAAGGAAGAGCTTAATCAGCGCATAATGCACTACGACAGCGAACGCCTTGCGGCTTATAAGGAAAAGGAAGAACTTGCGCAGGAGCAGAGCAAACTTGCCTTAGCGCTTCAAAAGATAGACAGCGACCTTGAATATTTGCAGACCCGTATTTCAGAAGAATACGGCGAAGATTACGAAGGCTGTTTGAAGTACAAGGAAGAGGGCTACGATACGGGTGTTGCCAACCAAACTATTTCAAACTTAAAACGCGCTATAACTATGCTCGGACCCGTCAACCATAACGCAGTTGAGGAGTATGACGAGCTGAACGAGCGTTACGAAAAAATGCTCGTTGAAAAGGAAGACCTTGAAAAAGCCATTTCAGACCTGACTATCGCGCTTGACGATATCCGCGCCGAAATGCTTAAAATCTTCAACGACGGTTTTAACCTTATCAACGACAACTTCAAAACTACGTTCAAAGAACTTTTCGGAGGCGGCAGGGCGGAATTACAGCTTGATTATACCGACTGTGACGACCCCCTCAACGCAGGTGTGGAAATTATCGCTTGCCCTCCGGGAAAGAAACTTACCAAAATTTCGCTTTTGTCGGGCGGCGAGCGTGCGCTTACCGCAATCGCAATACTGTTTGCGATTATCAAAATGCGTCCGATGCCGTTCTGTGTACTCGACGAAATCGAGGCGGCGCTTGACGAGGCTAACGTTGCGCGTTACGCCAAATATCTTAAAAAATTCTCTTCCGATACGCAGTTTATCGTCATTACGCACCGTAAACCGACAATGGAAAACGCCGACATTCTTTTCGGCGTAACTATGGAAGAAAAGGGTGTTTCAAAGATAGTTTCCGTCAAATTGTCGGAGGTTGAGAGCAAGCTCGGCGGCGACACGATAGAATAAGTTCACGAAAAATTATGGCTATTCTGCGCCATAATTTTCCGTGATTTGAAAGGCGCTGCCTTTCTTGGCGCAATATTAACAGCAAACTTATTATATAATTGCGCCAATTCAAACTGCTGAGGCGCAGGTATGCGCAAATTGTGTTGCGCTGCGCAAAAGCGTGGTTTTGCTTGCGCAGTAGTATCATATGAAATTACGAGGTCATAATGGGACTTTTTTCAAAACTTAAAAATGCTATGAAAAAGACGCGGGAGGGGCTTTCGGGCGCTCTCTCGGGTCTGTTTTCCAAAAATAAGCCGGATGCGGAATTTTACGACGAGCTTGAAGAAATTTTAATAGGCGCTGACATTTCAGTGACCACTGCCGGGGAAATAGTCGACGAGCTGAAAGCCGAAGCCAAAAAGGAAAAGCTTAAAGACAAGCAGTTCGTCACCGACCTTTTAAAGGACATTCTGGAGGAAAAGCTGACGGAGGCGGAACAGCTTGATATTAAGTATCCCGCAATAATTATGCTTGTAGGCGTGAACGGGGTCGGCAAAACGACTACGGTAGGCAAGCTTGCAAATTATTTCCTTTCGCAGAAAAAGAGCGTAGTGGTTGCGGCTGCCGATACTTTCCGTGCCGCTGCCGCCGACCAGCTCACCGTGTGGGCGGACAGGGCAAAAGTGCGTATCGTCAAGCACGAGGAGGGGAGCGACCCCTCTGCGGTTGTCTTTGACGCGCTGTCGTCCGCAAAGGCAAAAAATACCGACGTTGTAATAATCGATACGGCGGGCAGGCTTCACGTCAAAGCCAATTTAATGGAAGAGCTTAAAAAGATGTCGCGCACAGTGCAGAGGGAATGCCCCGACTATAATTTCTATAAATTACTCATTCTTGACGCAACCACCGGCGGCAACGCCGTAAATCAGGCGGAAGTGTTCGACGAGAGCGTAGAGCTCGACGGCATAGTGCTAACTAAGCTTGACAGCTCGGCAAAGGGCGGCTTCGTAGTGTCGCTTTGCAACGAGCTTGCAATTCCCGTCGCTTTTGTCGGCACGGGCGAAAAGCTTGAAGACTTAGAGAAGTTCTCCGCCGAAGACTTCGTCGAAGCATTGATTTAATTGCGGCGTAAAATCATATAATAATTGATTTAACATATTCCCTGCCGAAAGCAAACTTACGGCAGGGAATATTTTACTAAATTTTTCCTTAATTTTCCGAAAAAGAATTTTACTTATCGTTTAAAATATAGTACAATTAAATATAATGAAAATATTATAGGGTATTATGCCCTGTTGTAATATGGAGTAAATATGGGACTTATTAAATATATCTTAGGTTCGGACAGCAGAAAAAGCCTGAAAAAGCTGAATAAGCTTGCGTTGCAGGTTGAGGAATTAGAGCCGAAATATGCGGCTATGTCTGACGAGGAATTAAAGGGTCAGACCAAAATTTTGAAGGACAGGCTTGCGGCAGGCGAAACGCTTGACGACATTCTGTTCGACGCGTTTGCGGCTTTAAGAGAGGCAAGCTGGCGCGTGCTTAAAATGAAGCACTTCCACGTCCAGATAGTCGGCGGCATCTGCTTGCATCAGGGCAGAATTGCCGAAATGAAAACGGGTGAAGGTAAAACCCTTGTTTCAACATTGCCCGCGTACTTAAACGCACTTACGGGCAAGGGCGTGCATATCGTAACCGTCAACGACTATCTTGCCAAGCGTGACGCCGAGTGGATGGGTAAAGTCCACAAATTTATGGGGCTTACCGTCGGCGTAGTCGTCCCCGGAATGGACGACGACGAAAAGCAAAAGGCATATAAATGCGACATTATCTACGCAACCAACAACGAGCTTGGTTTCGATTACCTCCGCGACAACCTGAAAACTTCCATTCCTTCAATGGTTCAGCGCGAACTCAATTACTGTATAATCGACGAAGTTGACTCTATATTAATCGACGAAGCGAGAACTCCTCTCATAATTTCCGGCAAGGGCGGTCAAAGTTCTGTTCTTTACGAACAGGTTGACAAGTTCGTCCGCACGCTTTCCGGCGGTTTCGACGACGATAAAAAGGACGCCGAAAAGAAAGCTCCTTCGCGCAAGAAAAAAGAACTCAGCGAAAAGGAGCAGGAGGCACAGGACAGACTTACGGCAATCTTGCAAGAAATGCAAAACTGGGACTATATAATCGACAGAAAAGATAAGTCCGTAACCATTACCGAAAAGGGTGCCGAAAAGGCGGAGCGTTTCTTCAATATCCCTAATCTCGGCGACATAGAAAACGCAGAATTGAACCACCACATTCAGCAGGCGCTAAAGGCGCACGAGCTGTTCAGCCGTGATGAGGATTACATCGTTTCCGACGACGGCGAAATTCTTATCGTCGACGAATTTACGGGACGTGTGTTAAACGGCAGAAGGTATTCGGACGGTTTGCATCAGGCGATAGAGGCAAAGGAAAAAGTTAAGGTCAAGGACGAAAATAAAACTCACGCAACCGTAACTTTCCAGAATTATTTCCGCCTTTACAATAAACTTTCGGGTATGACGGGTACGGCTAAAACCGAAGAGGACGAATTCAGAACTATCTATTCGCTTGACGTAGTTGAAATTCCCACCAACCGTCCCGTTCAGCGTATCGATTATGCAGATATGATTTATTCTACCGTAGAGGGAAAGAAAAAGGCTATCGTCAACGAAGTAGTCGAACGCCACGAAAAAGGTCAACCCATACTTATCGGTACGATAACGGTAGATAAGTCGGAAGAAATTTCACGTTTGCTTAGAAGAAACGGAATAAAACATAACATCTTAAACGCAAAGAACCACGAGCGCGAGGCTGAAATAGTCGCGCAGGCAGGCAGACTGGGTGCGGTTACTATCGCAACGAATATGGCCGGCCGTGGTACCGATATTTTACTTGGCGGCAACCCCGAGTACCTTGCTAAAAAGCGTATGCGCGAAGAGGGTTACGACCACGATATGATAGAAACGGCAATTTCATATGCCGACAGAGAGTTTACGCCCGAAGAGGTAACGGCAAGGGAAAGATACGCCCGACTTTACGATATGTATAAAGCCGAAACTTCGGCTGAAAAAGAAAAAGTGGTTGAGGCGGGCGGACTTTGCATACTCGGTACCGAACGTCACGAATCGCGCCGTATCGACAACCAGCTTCGCGGCCGAAGCGGACGTCAGGGAGACCCCGGTACTTCGATATTCTTTATTTCGCTTGAAGACGACCTTGCAAAGAGGTTCGGCGGCGAGAGAATGAAACGGCTTTATGAAATTTTCAAGATAGAAGACGACCAGTGTTTGCAGTCTAAAATGCTCTCAAACAGCGTAGAAAACGCACAAAGGGCGATTGAGGGAAGAAACTTCGGAATCAGAAAACACACCCTTCAATACGATGAAGTAATGAACGAGCAGCGTAAAACCATTTACGGCGAGCGTATGCGCGTATTGCGCGGACAGAACATTCACGAAGAAATTTTGAAGTTCATACCCGACTATATCGAAAAAATAGTTGCAGAAACCGTAAACGTTGAAGCGATGCCCGAAAAGTGGGACGAAAACGCGTTGAACGAAGCGCTTGCGCAGAAAGTTTATCCCGACGAGTGTACTTTCGTGATAACGCGCGACATGCTTGAAAAATGGGATTATCTGCAAGCAATCAATAAAATCAACAAAGAAGTTACCAAAGCTTACGAACAGAAGATAATCAACATACGCGAAGAAACTAATATGCAGGTCGATTATTATCAGATAGAGCGCAACGAACTTCTTCGCGCCGTAGATAGAAACTGGATTGACCATATCGACGCAATGGATCAACTCAGAAAGGGAATAGGACTTCGCGGTTATGCTCAACAGGACCCCGTAATTGCATATAAGCAGGAAGGCTACGATATGTTTATGGAAATGATAGACCGCATTCAAACTACTACCGTATCCAGACTTTTAAAGGGCAGAATAGTGCGTATTCAACCTAACAGACCTATGCCCCGTCCGGGCGCAGCCGATCCGTCTGCCGCAGAACGCGCAAGACAGATTGCCGAAGAAAGCGCAAAAAATGCCGCTCCCAAGCAACACGCGGATAATGCTCCGGACGTCGGCAACGCACCCGAACCTCCCAAAGACTTGTTCACAAACGCCGACGGCAAAGCTCAGCCCAAAGTTGCGGATAAGAGTACGCAAATAGGCAGAAACGACCCCTGCCCCTGCGGTTCGGGGAAGAAGTATAAGGACTGCTGCTACTGGAAAGACCACAAATGAGTTCACAAATTTATTGACGTTCGACGATGTCGATAAATTTCGTGAGCCGAGGGCTGCTTGCACTTTTTGCAAGATTAATAAGGGCACACCGATAATTGCGTGCGTCGGTGCGGTACTTGTATATTATTTGGTTTCGGTATTTTAAATGTTTAAAGCAGACGATTACAGATTAAAATTAAAATCGCTTTCCGATACTCTGTCGGAGGCTAAATACGCGCTCGATATAGACAATCTGGGCGTGAAGCTCGGCGAGCTGAAAAAGGAACAGGAGGACCCGTCCGTCTGGCAGGACTTGGAAAAGTCTAAGCGTGTCGGCAGGGAAATTTCCGCTGTCGAAAATAAAATCGATTCGTACAAAAAGGGTGAAAACGCTCTTGCCGATGCGTACGCCTTTATCGATTTAATCGAGGAGGCGGACGACGAAAGTTTAATACCCGAACTTGAAAGTATGATAACTGTTGCAGAAGACGACATCGAACAGATGCGCATTCGCGCACTTTTGCGCGGCGACTATGACGGCAACAACGCCATACTCAACCTTCATTCGGGTGCAGGCGGCACGGAAGCTTGCGACTGGACGGGGATGCTTTACAGAATGTATACGCGCTATTGCGAACGCGCTGGTTTTAAAGTAACCGAACTTGACTTCGAGGACGGCGACGAGGCCGGTCTGAAAAGCGTATCTTTCCGTGTCGAGGGTGAAAACGCCTACGGCTTTTTAAAGGCTGAAAAGGGCGTTCACCGTCTTGTCAGAATTTCTCCATTCGATTCCAACAAACGCCGTCACACGTCGTTTGCGTCTTTGGAGGTTATGCCCGAAGTTGACGATGACAACGAAGTTGAAATCCGTGACGAAGATATTCGTATAGACGTTTACCGTTCATCCGGTGCAGGCGGTCAAAAGGTAAATAAAACGGAAACGGCAATTCGTATAACCCATTATCCTACGGGTATAGTCGTAACTTGCCAAAACGAAAGAAGTCAACTTCAAAATAAGGCTATGGCTTTTCAGTACCTCAGGGCAAAACTTGTCGAGCGTAAAATTGCCGACCGTGAAGCCGCCGACGCCGAAATAAAGGGCGAAATTAAAAAGATAGAATGGGGCAGTCAGATACGTTCCTATGTGTTCTGTCCGTATACTCTCGTCAAGGACCACCGCACCGGCTACGAAAATTCCAACGTGCAGGCGGTTATGGACGGAGATATTCAAGGCTTTATAATCGACTACTTAAAGAAAACAATATAAGTCGCTTCCTCTAAGCTACGCATTACGGCTTCAACCTTGCGCACCGCTGCGGTCATTTACTTCATTGTAAACTCCCTTGCGGTTTACGCGGTTTCATTGTACTGCTTGCTTATAGAAACCGACGGACGCTTTATATGAAAGAAAATCCAGTAATTTTAGGAATTGAATCGAGTTGTGACGAAACGTCTGCCGCGTTAATTCGCGGCAGACAGCTTTTGTCAAACGTAATTTTTTCTTCTGCGACGGAACAGGCAAAATACGGCGGAGTAGTTCCCGAAATTGCTTCCCGTGCGCATACCGAAGCCGTTGACGAGGCAGTAAAACAGGCGATAGCGGAGGCAGGCGTCACAGTAAATCAAATCGACGCGGTTGCCGTAACCTACGGCGCAGGGCTTTTGGGCGCACTTTTGGTGGGGCTGTCGTTTGCGAAATCGTTTGCCTACGCTTTAAAGGTCCCGCTTATTGCGGTTAACCATATTCGCGGACATCTTTCAGTTTCTTATCTCGCAGACGAGAATCTGAAACCGCCGTATATAACCTTGCTTGCAAGCGGCGGACATACGGCTGTAATTCACGTTAAATCTTATACCGAATTCGAGGTTCTCTGTTCTACAACCGACGATGCCGCAGGCGAGGCGTTTGACAAAGTTGCGCGTATTCTCGGTCTGCCTTATCCCGGCGGACCTAACGTCCAACGGCTTGCGCAAAGCGGAAAAGCCGAAATCAAGTTGCCGTCGCCGCTCGTGCGCGGAACTCAGTTTTCATACAGCGGACTTAAAACCGCGGTTATAAACTATTGCCATAACGCAGAGCAAAAGGGCGAAACTCTCAAACGCGAGGACGTAGCCGCGTCTTTTCAGAAAACGGCTATTTTGCCGCTTGTAAACAAAACCGTTGAAAGCGCGCTTGCGCTCGGCGTCAAAACCGTAACGGCAGGCGGAGGAGTTGCCGCCAACGACTTTTTAAGAAACAGCCTTGCAAGCGAGTGCGAAAAAACAGGAATAAAACTTATCCTGCCGGAAAAAAAGTTTTGTACGGATAACGCTGCAATGATAGCGGCGGAAGGGCTTGTGCAGTACAACGCGGGCAACTTTGCCGATATGTCGCTTAACGCCTGCGCTCAGATTCCGTTAAAATAAAATTTTTGCTTAAATTGCTTTACATTTTTATCAAAAATTATTATAATCGTTATAAACTGAATTTTAAAGGCAACAATAAAGGACAACGGCTTTTAACTGCGCTTTTCAGAGAGCTTTCGGTTGGTGCGAGAAAGTAAGCAGGTTTTCAGTCTATCACCTTTTAGCTCGCATTGCGAAATGTAGTCATAAGTGAAATGAATGTGTAAGCCTAAAATGCGGCTTTTTGTTCGTTTCCACGTCGTACTCGTTTACTGTATTAACGATACGGTTGCTCTCGTACTTCTTGAACCGCACAAAAATACGCCATTTTAGGTGCGTGCAATTTTAATAAGCGAGAAACGAGTGTAAGGCAAGGCGATGGCGCGCAGACGTGCAGGGACGCACGTCAAGCGACAGCAACGCAGATTTACTGCGTTTATCGCCATTAAAACCATGCACATTCATTTCACTTATGACTAGCCGAGTAGTTTTGCGCGGAGCTGTAACCCGTTACAAGTTACAACAAATGATAGTTTGTTTTGGTGGTTCATAAGCACTTTTTAAGAGTGTCCGAAACGCGGACGCTCTTTTTTATTACAAGGAGTTTTTTGTATGTATAAAAAGGTAGACACTTCGTTAAATTTTGTTGAACGCGAAAAGGAAATAATATCGTTTTGGAAAGAGAAAGGTATTTTTGAAAAGAGCGTTGAAAAGAATGACGGCGGACAGGAATTTTCCTTTTACGACGGCCCCCCTACGGCGAACGGCAAACCGCATATAGGGCATATTTTAACGCGCGTTATGAAAGATATTATACCGCGCTATCAGACTATGAAAGGCAAGCACGTTTTAAGAAAAGCCGGCTGGGATACTCACGGTCTGCCCGTTGAGCTTGAAGTTGAAAAATCTTTGGGGCTTGACGGCAAGGAACAGATTGAAGAATACGGAATAGAGCCCTTTATAAAGCAGTGTAAACAGTCGGTATGGAAATACAAAAGCGAATGGGAAAAGATGTCCGACAGGGTTGGCTATTGGGTGGATATGGACAACCCCTATATAACTTACGACGATAAATATATAGAGTCGGAGTGGTGGGCATTAAAGGAAATGCACAAAAAAGGGTTGCTTTACAAGGGACATAAAATTGTCCCTTATTGCCCCCGCTGCGGAACAGCGCTTTCCTCTCACGAAGTGGCGCAGGGTTATAAAAAGGTAAAAGAAAATTCTGCTGTCGCACGCTTTAAAGTAAAGGGCAAAACAGATGAATATATCCTTGCCTGGACGACTACGCCCTGGACTCTGCCTTCAAATGCAGCGCTGTGTATGAACCCTGACGAGCCTTACGTCAAAATAGAATCCGAAGGCGTTAAGTATATCTTAGCCGAGGCGTTGGTCAAAAACTTCTTTGAAGAATTTAAGGTGCTTGAAAAAAAGCTTGGCAAAGAGTGGGAAAAGCTTGAATACGAACCGCTGTTTAAAGAAACCGAGCAGGAGATTAAGCGCATTTCACCTGCCAACGCGCCGCTAAAAGCACATTACGTCGTATGCGACAGCTATGTAACTATGGGCGACGGCACGGGCGTCGTTCACATTGCGCCTGCTTTCGGAGAGGATGACTATAAGGTCGGCAAAAGTTATAATTTGCCCGTAATTCAACTTGTTGACGAAAAGGGCTGTTTCGATAAAAGATTTTCCGCTCTCGACGGTATTTTCGCAAAAAAAGCCGACAAAAAAATTCTTGAAATACTTGAAGAAAAAAGCTTGATTTTCAAAGTTCTGCCGTTCGAACACGATTATCCGCACTGCTGGCGCTGCGATACGCCTCTTTTGTATTACGCAAAATCAAGTTGGTTTGTTCAAGTTACCAAAGTCAAGGACGAAATTATAAAGTCCAACCGCTCGGTAAACTGGATGCCCGATACCATAAAGGACGGCAGAATGGGCAACTTCTTGGAAAACGTAATCGATTGGGGTCTTTCTCGTGACAGGTATTGGGGAACGCCGCTGCCCGTCTGGATTTGCCCCGACTGCGGCGAAATAGAGGTAATGGGTTCAAAGGCCGAGTTGAAACAAAGGTGCGGTCTGCCCGAAGATCAGGATATAGAACTTCACCGTCCTTATGTAGACGAGCTGGTCTGCAAATGTCATAGATGCGGCGGTAAAATGAAACGCACGCACGAAGTTATCGACTGTTGGTTCGATTCGGGTTCGATGCCGTTTGCGCAGTACCATTACCCGTTTGAAAATAAGGACCTGTTCAAGCAGACTTTCCCTGCCGATTTCATTTCCGAAGCGGTTGACCAGACGAGAGGTTGGTTTTATGTTTTACTTGTAATTAATACAATTCTTTTCGGCAAAGCGCCCTTTAAAAACTGTATAGTTCTGGGTCACGTCAACGACAAAAACGGAATAAAAATGTCCAAGCACAAGGGCAACGTAGTCGACCCGTGGAGCGTACTTGACAAGCAGGGCGCAGACGCGGTAAGGTGGTATTTTTATACCTCGTCCGCTCCGTGGCTGCCTTCGCGTTTCTCCGAGGAAACCGTTTCGGAAGCGCAGCGCAAGTTTATGGGTACGCTATGGAACACTTACGCATTCTTTACGCTGTATGCAGATATAGACAATTACGACCCCTCGAAATTCGATTTGAAGAAATGCAAACTTTCGGTAATGGATAAGTGGATACTTTCCAAATTGCACTCGCTTGTTTTGTCAACCGACGAAAGCTTGAAAAATTATGAAATATTCGAGAGTTCGCGTGCGCTTGCCGAGTTCGTAGACGTGCTGTCAAACTGGTACGTCCGCCGCGGACGCGACAGATATTGGGGCAAAGAAATGACCGACGACAAGGCGGCGGCTTATACTACGCTGTATACCGTGTTGGTAACGCTTGCCAAGATTTCCGCGCCGTATACTCCGTTTATTGCGGAAATGATTTACAGGAACCTTGTTCCGTCGTTCTATAAAAATGCGCCCGAAAGCGTTCACCTTTGTGCGTTCCCCGAGGCCGATAAAAATTATATCGATAACAAGCTTGAAGAAGAAATGGACGAGGTTTTGAATATCGTCGTGCTCGGCAGAGCTGCGCGGAACGCAGGCAACCTGAAAAACAGGCAGCCGCTTGCAAAAGTAATAGTTGCCGCCAACGGCAAAATAAAACTGACCGACGACGATAAGGCTATCGTTTTGGACGAATTGAATATAAAAGAGTTTGAATTTGCTTCCGATGCGGATAAATATATCGGCTACAAACTGAAACCTCAGCTGAAAACTTTGGGGCCTAAGTACGGCAAAAAGCTTGGCGCAATTTCTGCGTTTCTCTCTGATTGCGACGCGAAGTCGGTTGTAAATGCGGTTAAAAACGGCGGAAGCTACGAGATAGAGGGCGAGGGTGTAACTCTCACCGAAGAAGATTTGCAGATATTCACCGTCAGCACGGGCGGTTTCGTTGCCGCAGAAGATAAGGGCATAACGGTAGCTTTGGACGCTAACCTTACCGAAGAGCTTATCTTCGAGGGGATAGAGCGCGAACTCGTTTCTAAAATTCAGAATATGCGCAAAGAAGCAGGGTATGAAGTTACAGACAGGATAGGCGTGTATTTTACTGCCGAAGGCAAGGCTAAAGACGTGCTTGCAAAGGGCGCGTTTTGCGGCGACGTTTTGGCTGAATTTATAACAGAAGGCAATGCGGAAGGCTTTACGCGCGAACAGAACGTAAACGGCGACAGGGCGGAAATCACGATAGTAAATCTTACAAAATCAAAGTAATCGGTTTTAAAAATAATAAAACACTCATAGTTTATTCTATGAGTGTTTTTGATTTATCCGTAGGCGAAAGCGGAATTATAAAGGCAAGCAGCCTGACGGGAAGCGTTGCGGCACGGCTGAATTCGCTGGGAATTGTTTCGGGCAAAAAATTTACCGTGCTTGCATTTTCTCTGTTCAGAAGCAGCGTGCTTATAGGTTGCGGTACGGTCAGATTAGGCATAAGAAAATTGCTTGCAAAAAAAATAGAGGTTGATAAATGTTAGCAAAAACAAGCCAAATTTCCGATATGGGTAAGTTGCGCGTAGTGCTTGCAGGCAACCCCAACGCGGGAAAAACCACTCTTTTTAACGCGTTGACAAAAAGCAATTTGCGCACCGGCAACTTTCACGGCGTAACTACTTCTGCGGCGCAAAAGACTTACGGCGGCGTAACGTACGTCGACAGTCCCGGTCTTTATGCAATGAACGCTTATTCAATGGAAGAAACCTGTGCCGCCGGCGAAATCGCAAACGCCGATTTAATTATAAACGTAGCCGACGCGCTGACTTTGCAAAGCGGGCTTAACCTGACCCGTCGGCTGATTGAAACCGGCAAGCCCGTAATAATGTATCTGACAAAGCTTAATCAACTTAAACGGCGCGGCGGCAAGGTGGACGTCGAAAAGCTTTCGCTTTATCTGGGTATTCCCGTATTTGTTTGTACGCCTAAACAGTTAAAGCGGCAAATTGAAAGCGGAGTTAAGTTTAATTCGCAAAAATCAGGCGTTGCTTTTTCCGAGGCGTACAGCGCAGGGCGTGAGGGAATAAGCCGCGCCGACAAGCTTTTTTATAACAGGTTTTTCGCGCTGTTTTTCTTTATCACGGCAATAGCGCTGATGTTCTTTTTTGCTTTTCACCCGTTGATGCCGGGCGCGCTTTTAAAGGGGCTTACCGAAAGTTTAATCGTTGACAAATTCGGTCGGTTTCTCACTTCGCGTATGCAGAACGAAATTTTAATTTCGCTTACCTGCGAGGGGATATTGAGCGGCGCGGGGGCGGTGCTGTCGTTTGTTCCTCAGCTTGCCGTGCTGTATCTGTTTCTGACGCTTTTGGACGAAAGCGGAATTACGTCCGCGCTTGCGTTTGCGACAGACGGTCTTTTTGAAAAAGTAAATCTGTCGGGCAGGGCGGCTTTTTCGCTTGTATCAGGGTTCGGGTGTACCGCCGCCGCGATAATGACTACGCGCGGATATTCCACCGAAAACGCGCAAAAGCGCACGATAGCCGTTTTACCGTTTATTCCGTGCGGAGCAAAACTTCCCGTTTTCCTGACGTTTCTATCTCCGCTTTTCGCAAACCCGTTTCCCGTAATTACGCTGTTTTATTTTGCAGGGCTTTTTCTTTCGCTCTTGTTTTCGTTTTTGATTAAGGGCAAAAAAGAGGGTATGCTTTCGGAAGTTACGCCCGTAATTTTTCCTGCGCTTGATACCGTAGCTAAAAAGTTGTATTTTTACATAAAAGGGTTTATAATAAAGGTGGCCGGCGTAATTACGCTGTTTTGTATTATAAGCTGGTTCTTGTCGCACTTTTCATTTACCTTTCAGTTTGTTCCGGCGGATAAAAGTATGCTTGCGCATATAAGCAGAATTTTGGTTCCGCTCTTTTATCCTATGGGCATAAACGACTGGCGGCTTGCGTATTCGGCGCTGTGCGGATTTATTGCAAAGGAAAACGTGGCGGCAACCGTATCTATGCTTATTCCCGAATTTGCTTTGGGTATAGGCGAGGCAATTTCATTAAGCACGTTTATTCTTTTAAGCCCTGCGTGCATAAGCGCCCTTTCCGCGTCGTGCAAGGAAGCAGGCTTAAAATTTACGGTTAAGTGCTTTATTATTCAGCTTATAATTTCATTTATCGGCGCGTACGCAGTTCACTTGTTATTTTTATGAAAACTTTTTACGTTACACAGGATACCAACTTAAAAGACTTTACGGACGCCGTCTATCCGCAGGGAAGTTTTTGCTTTTCCGCGCTTTTGCGGCAAAGGGATATAAAGGTCAACGGCGAACGCACGGGCAAAAATATTCCCGTCAAACGCGGTGACGAGGTTGTCTATTACACCAATGCAAAGCAGGAGGGTAAGCCCTCTCATACCGTGGTTTATGAGGACGGCAATATATATGTTGCCGATAAATTATCGGGCGTTTCAAGCGAAGGCCTTTTCAGCGAACTGAATACAAACGGCGGCTTTTACGCAGTGCATCGCCTTGACAGAAATACTCAGGGTCTTATCGTCTATGCAAAAACCGAATATGCCGAACGGCAGCTTTTACGGGCGTTTAAACTAAGGCAAGTGCAAAAGACTTATATCGCGCTTTGCAAAAATTGCTTTAAGCAGCCTGAGGCGGTGCTTACCGCATACTTAAAAAAGGAGGAAAGCGGAGTAAAGATATTTGCAAAAAGCGAAGTCGGCGCGGAAAAGATTATAACCGGATATCGCGTTGAAAAAAGCTGCGGCGACGTTGCGCTGGTTACAATAAAGCTGCATACCGGTAAAACCCACCAAATACGCGCGCATACCGCGTTTATAGGCTGTCCCGTGTTGGGCGACGAAAAGTACGGCGACGGCGCGCTAAACGCGAAATACGGTGCAAGACGGCAAAGATTAATCGCCAAGTACTTGCAGTTTAATTTGGAAGGCGGACTTTCATATTTAAACGGAAAAATTTTTGAAAGCAGCTTTAACTTTGAACTATAACCCGTTTCAGGAACGTTGAAACGGGTTATAAATATATAAAAGAAATTTTTACGAGGTAATTATGCGTCAGGTAATGCTTACGTCAACTGAAAACAAATTGCAGTTTTCGCTTTCCGGCGAGATAGATTCGGCAACCAGCGAAGATTTTTACGCCGAAGTAAAGGCGGCTTATCTTCACGATAAAAAGGACGTGGAGTTTGACTGTACTCTGTTGACTTTTATCGACAGTACTATGCTCGGCACGTTTGTCAAACTTTTTAAGCAGCTGAAAACCGACGGCTTTACAATGACCCTTAAAAACGTTCAGCCGAGAATAAGAAAACTGTTTGAGATATGTTCGCTCGACACCATAATGGATATCAGAAGTTAAAGAATATACTTCGCGTGATACGGTGTCGGACTGCGGCAACTTTCAGTCGTTTACGTCATTGTAAACTCCTTCAAGTTTTCCTCGTCCTCCTTGTCTGACGCTCGTCTATTCTTTAACTGAACGTGATACGGTGTCGGACTGTGGCAACTTTCAGTCATAATTTTGAGGTTTTAAAATGAAAAACTTTAC
This sequence comes from uncultured Christensenella sp., assembly GCA_910578655.1. Classification (GTDB taxonomy): domain Bacteria; phylum Bacillota; class Clostridia; order Christensenellales; family Borkfalkiaceae; genus Coproplasma. The sequence goes on along the minus strand of CAJTQE010000021.1, from coordinate 2,412 downwards.
GGTAGAATTTTATCTTTCGGACAGTGAATATCTTACCGCGTTGCGCCTTGTAGCCGGCGCAGTTTGCTCGGTTGCGGATATCGACGTGGACGCGCTTGAAGATTTTAAGGTTTGCGTCACCGAAAGTGCAAACATATTGAGAAACTGCGGTTTCGAACGCGTCCGTGCGGAGTTCAATATTAAAAAATCGGTCGGCGTCACCCTTACGGGTCTTGACGGCGAACCGAAAAAGGGCGACAGTGAATTAAGCCTTGCGCTTATCGGCGCGTTGGTTGAATTTACTATAAGCGAAAAGAAGGGAATTATCGACAGGATAACGCTTACGATATGATTAGCACGCAGGAATCCGACAAGCTTTTCCGCGAATACCGCGCAACTCGCGATAAGGATATTCGCAATAAGCTTGTTGAAAATTACATATACGTGGCAGAAATTCTGGCCAAAAAATTTGCGGGCAGAGGCGTGGAATACGACGACCTTTTGCAGGTTGCCTCCGAAGCTCTTATCACCGGCGTAGAAAAATTCGACCCCGACGTGGGGGTACAGTTCACCACTTACATAACGCCGACGGTCACGGGGGTAATAAAAAATTATTTCCGCGACTTTTCCCGTGCAGTTCGTCTTCCGCGCAAAGTGTATACGCTTTCGGCAAAAATTAAAAGCGCAACCGGAGAATATTTTCAAGAACACGGCGTAAAACCGACGATAAGCCAACTTGCCCGTCTGCTTGATTCTACGGAAGAAGCTATAATGGAAGCGCTTGAATACCGCGCGCCGATAAGTCTTGACGCTAAGGTGGCGGGCGATGACGGCGAGGGGAGGCTGTATGACGTCATTCCGGACAATTCAAATACGTTTGAAAGCTTTTACGACAGCGAGTCTTTGAGGAGCGAGATTGCAAAGCTTGACCCCACGGAGCAGAAGGTAGTAAAGCTGAGGTTCATTCAAGGCAAATCGCAGTCGGAAGTCGGAAAAATGCTGGGCGTAAGTCAGATGTTCGTTTCCCGTGCGGAGAGGAAGATAGTTGAAAAATTAAGGAAATCGCTGTTATAATGATTAGTTTCAAAGTTGACAACTTAAAAAGTATGGGTGCGCACGTTAAAACTTTTGTCGATTTTTTGCGCCTTTCCGGTGCTGATGACGATGAGATTTTTGAAAGCAAGTTAGTCTGTTGCGAACTTATTACCAACGTCATTCGGCACGGCGGAGACGAGGCGGAGTTTACCGGCACGCTATCCGGTGATACTATTGAAATTACCGTTACGGCTGAAAGCTTTAAAAATCTGGACGTCAGCCGTCCCGCACCCGACGTGTTTGCGGAAAGCGGCAGAGGACTGTATATAATCAGAAGCATTTGCGGCGACATCGAGCACAGCGAGTGCGGTGAAATAAAGGTATTTATAAAACGGCATAAATAAAACGGCTTCGGACATAAAATCCGAAGCCGTTTATCTGTTTACAGCATATTCAATTCTTTAAACATCTTGTTTAAAAGTCCGTCGGAAATTAATCCGCGTATTCTTCCGAGATAAATGAATGCAACCGAGAAGAATTTTTTATTGTCGCCGCCGACGACGTAATCGGGTATACTGCCCAAATCGCCTCTGTTCTTTTCAATGAAAGTACGGGCAAATTCAATTTTCTCGTCGTTGGTAAGTTTGCGGATAAACGTGTCGGAAGGCCCTGCGTATACGGTATCAATAGTATACACGTTCGTCTCTTTGACCGGTTGCGATTGTTCGCTGACGGGAGGGACGGGCTTGAATTCCTGAATGATGGGACGGGGCTGCAAGGGTTTTACAGGCTGCTTTTCGACCGGCGGTTCATAGGGCTTAACGATGGGTTTAGCTTGAACGGGCTCCGTCTTTTCGGCAGGCTTTTGAATCTTAGGTTCATATACCGTCGTTTTGTGCTGTGCGTAAGGATTATAAGGCTGAACGGGCTGCGACGATTGTTCATACGCCCTGAACGGGTTATTGTTGTGTTCGTAAGGGTTGTAGGGCTTAACGTCTTCGCGGTAAGGCTTTTGCACAGTTTCTTCTTGCGTCGTTTCATCAGGTTGTTCCGCCTGATCGGGTTCTTTTACGTCTTCTATTTCAGTTACCTCATCAACGATTTCTTCCGTGGGCTGTTCTTGCGGTTCAGCGACGGTTTCAGTTTCTTCCGTAACTTTTTCTGAAACTTCTTCGGTTTCTTCGGGTTGTTCTGCTTGTTCTGCTTGTTCTTCAACGGAGGGGATGAGGTACGAAGTATCTTCTTCCTCGTAGAATTTGGTTATTTCTTCTTCGGTTTCAACGGTCTCTGCAGGTTCGTCGACAGTCTCACGAGCAACTTCTTCGGTTGCCGGCTGTTCTTCGGTCTGCTCTGAAACCGTTTCTTCAACGGGTTCGTCAACAGGCGGTTGCCGGGCAG
>CAJTQE010000020.1:13791-27127 GCA_910578655.1 uncultured Christensenella sp. | reverse complement strand
TCCGCGTAATCGGCGTAATCGGGCTGTTTTTTCAACACCGCCGAATATATAGCCCTGATTGCCGTAACAGACGCGTTATCGGTCTGCTTTGTTCCGTCCGCTTTGGTATATGTAAAATCGGTGTAAATGTAATTCGACATATCGAAGCCGTAGCCGTAGACGAGAGCGTTATAGTACTCTTTCGGCATTGCGTCCACATATTTTTTATAATCTTCCGTAATTACGTTAGTAGTGGTCGAGTTATTAAAACTCATCAGCGTTTCCAAAAGCGAATCAACGTAAATCTTATCGTCTAATTTGTTTATTTCGACTTTTTTACCCGACGCGGTATCCATAAGCGCGTTAAAGTCAATCGCCGTTTCCGTAACCTGCAAAGGATAGCCCGAAAGCATATCGTTTTGCATTTCGTCTATGTAACTGCTTACGCCCGCGGAAATTGCAAGCACCATTGATACGCCTATTATGCCGATACTGCCGGCAAAAGCAACCATAGTGGTACGCTTCGCCTTTGACAGCAGGTTTTTAAGGGACAGCATAAATGCCATACCCACCGACATAGCGGACTTCTTTTTGCCTTTGTTGACTTTCGGTTCCTCTTTTTGCGAGGTTTCGGCAATTTCCTCCTCTGCGGAATAGGGCTTGCTGTCATCAATCACCTCGCCGTCTTTAAGCCGTATTATACGCGTTGAGTACTGCTCGGCAAGCTCGGGATTATGCGTAACCATTATAACGAGTCTGTCTTTGGAAATTTCTTTCAGAAGCTCCATTATCTGCACGCTGGTAACAGAGTCGAGCGCGCCCGTCGGTTCGTCCGCGAGAACGATTTCGGGGTCGTTTATAAGCGCGCGGGCAATAGCCACCCTCTGCGCCTGACCGCCCGAAAGCTGGTTGGGCTTTTGATGTATTCTGTCTTTCAGTCCCACTTTGTCAAGCGCGTCTATCGCGCGTTTGCGCCTCTCTTCCTTGCTTATGCCCGAAATGGTCAGCGCAAGCTCGACGTTCTGTAAAACGCTTTGGTGGGGTATGAGGTGATAGCTTTGAAATATAAAGCCTATCGAATGGTTGCGATAGGTGTCCCAGTCCTTGTCGCCGAACTCTTTGGTGCTTACGCCGTTTATAATCAAATCGCCCGAGGTATATTTGTCGAGTCCGCCTATTATATTCAACAGCGTGGTTTTTCCGCAGCCCGAAGCGCCGAGAATAGAAACGAATTCGTTTTTACGGAAGCTTATGCTTACGCCTTTAAGCGCGTTGACGTGACCGTCCGCGACGGGGTAGTCTTTCTTGATGTCGGTTAATCTTAACATATCCTTACTCCTTGCAATTCATTGTATGTTGCGTGTCGAAAAATGTCAATTAAGGCAAATCTTCCGGCGGCTGATTTTACATACTTTTTGCTTGTTTTTCACATTACCTTATTATAGCTTTATTTAAGCGCGCAACAGTGCGTTTTCTGCCGAGTATGCGCATAATCGTGCATAGGTCGGGAGAGTTCGCCATACCCGTAACCGCGATACGCAGAATTTCGGCTACGTCCGAAACGCTGCCCCTGTAATTTTCGGGGTGAGCGCGATACTCGCTTGTTTCGCTTGCAAAACCCACTTTGGGCGCAATCTCCTTTACCTTTGCAAACCACGCCGAATTGTCATCTGACTCGTCGTAAGTTTTTATAAATTCTTCTATAACGGTATTTACCGAGGATTTGTCGTACCTGAAAGAGTATTCGGGCGCGAAAGTGTCGTCGAAGAAGTAATCTATTAATCTTACGCCCTGCTCGGCGCGCTCGATATCCTTTCTGCGCTTTTTGCCGCCGACGCCCATAATCAGCTCTAATATTTTTAATATTTGCGCCTTATCCTCAAAATGCGCCCTGTCCGCGTCCGTGCCGAACTCTTGCACCCAACCGTTCAAAAACTCAAAGCACTGCTCTGCCGACAGCTTTGAAATTTCCGTTTTGGAAACGTCGTTCAGCTTATCCAAATCGAACAGCGCGCCGCTGCGGCTCATTTTCTCTATTCTGAACTTGAACGTGCGGTAGTCCGCGTCGGGATTTTTCAGCGACCATTCCTCGAAGTCGGAATTGAGAAGCGTCATCAGATATTTGACTACCGCCTGCGGATAGTAGCCCGCTTTTCTGTAATAGTCCAGCGACAGCTCCGGGTCCTTGCGCTTTGAAAGCTTGCGTTTTGTGTCGCCGTCCATTTTCATAAGCGACGAGGTATGCGCGTATCGCGGCGGCTTAAAGCCGAGGACCTTGTGCAGCTCGATATGAACGGGCAGACTGGAAAGCCATTCCTCGCCTCTGATGACAAGCGTAGTGCGCATAAAGTGGTCGTCTATAGCGTGCGCGAAGTGATAGGTGGGTATGCCGTCGGACTTTAAAATTACCACGTCCTGGTCGTTTTCAGTGACGGTTACTTCGCCTTTAATCGCGTCGCGGAAGGTAATTTTGTTTTCTATACTGCCCTGCGATTTAAGACGGATAACGAACTTTTTGCCGTCCGCTATATTTTTATAAATTTCATCTTCGGTGAGATTTCTGCACTTCGCGTACTTGCCGTAATAGCCCGTGGTCTGCTTTTCCGCGGTCTGCTTTTCGCGCACGGCGTTCAGCTCTTCCTCGGTACAGAAGCAAGGATACGCAAGTCCGCGCTCAATCAGCTGCTTTACGAACGCGCGGTAAATCTTTGCGCGCTGACGCTGATAATAGGGCCCGTACTTGTTGAGCGGAGAATCTATTTCCGCGCCTTCGTCGAAGTCTATGCCGAAATATTTCAAAGAGCGGATAACGCTGTCCACCGCGCCGTCCACCTTTCTCTTTTCGTCGGTGTCCTCTATTCTGAGATAGAACACGCCGTCCGTAGTATGGGCGCAGCGCTCGTCGGCAAGCGCGGAATACAGATTGCCCAGATGTATAAAGCCCGTCGGGGAGGGCGCAAGTCTGGTTACTTCGGCCTTATCGGGACAGTTCCTTGCAGGATAAATACTTTCATACTCCGACGGGGGAAGCAAATCGCCGTCGTCAATCAATGCGGAAGCAAGTTTTTTTAAATCCATAAAACACCTCTTACTTTTTTTTCTTTAAAACGCGCCTTAACAAAAACCAACCTATGACGAGGGCTTCAAACGCGGCAGCGACGATATATATAAAGTACATTTTATCGAAGCTTGAAAAAGCCCTTACAAATAAGTGGAAAATTATCGCAAGCGACCACACGAGCAGCGAACACGCCAGCGTGTCCGTTATCCAGTTGCCCCACTTAGCGGAAAACACGATAAGCGGAATAGAGCATACAAAGGGCGCGCAGATAAACACGAGATAGGCATACTTTTCCGTTGCCGGAATAAAGAAAAATATCATAAAAACAAGGGTTGCGATAAACAAAACCAGCCCCACCGAAAGCATAGTTATAAGCAGTCGTTTTTTGCCGGTGTTCATTTTGGGCTTTATTCTGCGCTCGGTATGCGGCGAAACTATGTCGTCCACGGTTATGTTGTATATATCGGCTATCTTAACAAGCACGCGCAAATCGGGCATGGCTTCTCCCCTTTCCCACTTTGAAACGGCTTTATCCGTATAATTAATTTTTTCGGCAAGTTCTAATTGCGTAAACCCTGCTTTAGTCCTAAGTTCGACAAGATTTTTCGCAACTGTGTCCTTTAAATCTTCCATAACATAGATTTTACCACGTTTTGCGCTAAAAAACAAGCAAAAAACACCAACTCTACTGACAGTAGAGTTACTTTTTGCGGCGGTAGAGTTGCAAAATTGTTTAGTTTACAAACTCTACTGCTTTGTAGAGAATTTTATACGCGTTTTATGTTGTATAATCTATTTATCGGGTTATAATATATTTATAACGAAACGCAAGAAGTTTTTACCAAAAGGAGTTAACATGTATAATTTTGATATTTTCGCGGACTCCGCCGCAAATCTTACGGACGGAATGGTTGCCGAATCGGGCGTGAAAATAATTCCTTTCCATTATATAGTGAACGGAGAAGAGAAGCTTTGCTATAATGCAGACAGACCGTTTGAAGAAGTTGCAAAAGAGTTTTACACAGAGCTTGCAAGCGGAGCGGATATCAAGACCTCGCTCGTATGCGAGCAGCAGTTTATCGAGGCCCTCACCCCCTCTTTGGAAGCCGGCAGGGACGTGCTTTTGGTTACGATTACCGAAGCGCTGAGCGGTACGTTCGCTCAGGCCACGAAAGCTGCCGAAACGCTTAAAACAATGTACCCTGACCGAAACGTTGTCGTATTCGACAGCGCAAATGCATCTCTCGGCGAAGGCTACCTTGCATACAAGGCTGCAAAAATGCGCGCGGACGGTGCAAGCCTTGAAGAATGCGTTAAGTGGCTTGAAGAAAACAAATATCTCTTGAACGCAGCCGTTACCGTTGACGAATTGAAGTACCTTAAAAAGAGCGGCAGAGTTTCGACAATTGCCGCCGTTGCCGGTGCAATACTTAACATAAAACCTATGCTTAAAGCAGACGGCGCTTCGCCGGCTATGCTCACCGTTTACGCAAAAGAGCGCGGAAGAAGAAAATCTATCGACGCGCTTATTAAGGCATATACCGAACACGCCACGAAAGAAATCGACGACACGGTTTTAATCACGCACGGCAACTGCAAGGAAGAAGCTTTGGCTTTGGCGGAGGAATTTAAAAATCTCGGCGCTTCGGAAGTCATCATAGAATACTACGACCTGTGCACCGGCGCACACGTCGGACCGGGAACGCTTGCGGTATTCTTTTTCGGCAAGGACAGACGTACTCCTCAGGAAGTTGCAGAACACAAAAAACGCCTGCTTTTCCTGCGCAAGAAACAAACACAGTAAAATTAACGCGCCCCTTAAAGGGCGCGTTTTTCAATGCCTGTTATTGTATTTTATCAGCTCTGACTTTTCCTTTAAAACGAATTCGAGAAAAGCTTTGCAGCCGTCCCTGATATCTGCGAACGCGCGCTCGAAGTCGCGTGTGTACCACGGGTCGGCAACGTCGCGGTCGTTGTCGGTAAACGAACAAAGTCTGAATACCTTTTCGCTGTATTCTCCGCCGGTAAGGTGCATTACGTCTAAAAGGTTTCTGCCGTCCATAACGAGAACGTAATCGTTATTTTTTACGTCTTTCAGGCTAAGCTGTTTCGCCGTGTGACTGCCTGCAATACCGTGTGAGATAAGCGTGCGCTTTGCAGGCGGATAAATAGGGTTGCCCTCCTCCTCGTCGGACGTTCCGAAAGAGGTTATGCAAAAGCTTGACTCAACACCTTCTTCCTTTACCATATCCTTGAATATAAGCTCCGCCATAGGCGAACGGCAGATATTGCCTAAACACACGAAAACTACGTTAATCATATCAGTAACTTGCCTTTATAACTTTCTTTATATCCTTTTCGTCTAATACCTTGTATCCGCCGTTCGTTATGCGGGTACTTTTTACTATTCCGTCAAGCATTTCCTCGGTTGCCCCAAGTCGGGTGATATTCATAACAAGCCCTATACTCTGCATCCACTGCTCCATTTCGGAAAGCCCCTCTTCGGCAACCTGCCTTTGACTTTTGTCTTCGGGATTTACGCCCCAGACGTTGACTGCGTAACGCGCGAACTTAGCCTCGCCGTAAGGCAAAATATGTCTGTAATAGGGCATGGAAACCGCCGAAAGCGTCATTCCGTGCGTTGCGTCGGTATGTGCGCCGATCGCCTGCCCCAACATATGAACCATCCAGTCTGTCGTTTTGCCCTTAGCAACGAGAGTGTTCAACGCCCAAGTTGCTATCCACATAATATTAGACCGCGCCTCGTAGTCCTTAGGGTTTTTAACTGCGATATCCGCGCTGTGGATAAGCGAACGCAGCAGCCCTTCCATTATGTAATCGCTGGTATTGTCGTCCGTGCCCGAAAAGTACTGCTCTAAAATGTGCGACATTATGTCGTAAATACCGGCAACCATTTGATATTTGGGAACAGTGAAAGTAAATTCGGGGTTTAAAATCGAAAATTTAGGGAACACGTTATCGCCGAAAACGTGACCTATTTTAAGCTTTTGACGGCGGTTTGTTATTACAGAACCGCCGTTCATTTCACTGCCCGTGCCAACCATAGTAAGCACGCAGCCGACGGGGATAATATCGCAAGTGACGTCGTCGAAACGGATATAATATTTTTCCCAAGCGTCGTCATTGCAATTTACGGAAACGGAAACGGCTTTGGCGTAATCGCACACCGAACCTCCCCCGACGGCAAGTATCAAATCGGCTTTCGCCGACCTTGCACGCTGTATCCCCTCTTCGAGTTTATCGCTCGTCGGGTTTGGCATAACGCCTGCGTCCTCGAAAATATTTTTTCCGTTTGCCTGCAAAATTTCAATTATCTTTTTATAAATTCCGTTTTTCTTTATCGAACCGCCGCCGTACACAAGCAGAACGTTTTTACCGTATCCGGGCAGCTCCGCGTTCAGCCCTTCGAGGGCGTCTTTGCCGAAATAAAGTTTAGTGGGGTTGCTGTAAGTGAAATTTCCTAACATATCATTTTCCTCTATTTTATAAAATTAGTCCGCTCTGAAACCTGATTTTGGGGCGCGGCTATACCTGCTTTTGCACCCGCGTCGATACATTTGAGTATCCACGCCATATTTGCCGCAATGTTGCGCATTGTCTGCATACCCTCTGAGTCACGATAAATTTGTTCGGGAGTGCTGCCGTGAACCATATTCCAGTACGACGAACTGACAATAGGCATTTGTTTAATACCGAGATACTTTGAAAGCGTATCAAGCGAAACGGTCGTTCCGGCTCTGCGCGCCGATGCTATCACCGCCGCAGGTTTATGCACGAAGTTTGCTCCGCCTGCGTAAAACGCCCTGTCAAGCACGGAAAGAATACGCCCCGACGGGTGAGCGTAATATACGGGCGTACCGAACACGAATCCGTCCGCCGTTTTTGCCTTTTCTATTATTACGTTCACAACGTCGTCAAATACGCATTTGCCCGTTGCCTTGCATTTACCGCACGCAATACAGTCCTGCACGGGTACATTGCCCACTTGCAAAATTTCGGTTTGAAAGCCGTTTTCGTTCAATTTTTTCGAAATTTCCGAAAGTGCGGTAAATGTGCAGCCGTCAGCTCTCGGACTTCCGTTAATAAGCAAAACATTCATTTACTCCCTCCTTTAAAATACAGCCGACGGGTATCCGCCGGCATATAATTATACTCTGTTCCAAATACGGCTGACACCGCCGTCAATAAAGCTGAATTCGTTTTACTTTGCGCCGGCTGTATTCGACAGAATATGCCGTGCAACGTATACGCCGCTTGCCGAAGCGTGCGACAGCGAATGGGTAACTCCGCTCCCGTCGCCGATAATATACAACCCTTTGTGGCGCGCTTCGAGATTTTCGTCCGTTTCAACTTCCATATTATAGAACTTGACCTCTACGCCGTACAGCAGCGTTTCGTCGTTGGCAGTGCCTTTTGCAACCTTATCAAGGGCGTAAATCATTTCAATTATACCGTCGAGAATACGCTTAGGCAGAATAAGGCTTAAATCGCCGGGCGTTGCGCTGAGCGTCGGAACGACGAGATTTTCCTCTATCCTCTTTTGCGTACTGCGCCTGCCGCGAACCATATCGCCGAACCGCTGCACGATTACGCCGCCGCCAAGCATATTCGAAAGGCGGGCGATGCTCTCGCCGTAGCCGTTGCTGTCTTTGAACGGTTCCGAAAAATGCTTTGAAACGAGCAGCGCAAAGTTTGTATTGTTGGTCTTGCGGCTCTCATCCTCGAAGCTGTGTCCGTTTACGGTTATAATTCCGTTGGTGTTTTCATTTACGACTATGCCGCGCGGATTCATACAGAACGTACGCACTTTATCCTCGTATTTCTCGGTCGTGTAAACAATCTTGCTTTCGTAAAGTTCGTCGGTAATGTGTTCGAATACTTCGGCGGCAAGCTCTACGCGCACGCCTATATCCACCCTGTTGGAATGTGTGACTATGTTAAGATTTTTGCAGACCGTTTCCATCCACTTGCTTCCGCTTCTGCCTGCGGAAACTATGCAGTACTTACAGGTGTAGTTTTTGTCCGCTATAACCTCGAACCCGTCCGCCGTCTTTTTTATATCATTGACGTGAGTATTGAAATAGAAGTCTATCTTGCCTTTCAGCTCTTCGTAGATATTTGAAAGCACTGTATAATTTATGTCCGTACCCAAATGGCGAACTTTTGCATTTAACAGGTTCAACTTGTTTTGCGTACAAATTTTATGAAAGTCCGAACCTGCGGTTGAGTACAGCTTAGTCTGCGCTCCGCCGTGCTTTGCGTTGATTTTGTCGACGTATTCCATAAGCGCAAGCGCGTTGACTTTACCTATATGCTCGTAAAGGCTTCCGCCGAAATCGTTGGTAATGTTATATTTTCCGTCCGAAAACGCACCCGCACCGCCGAAACCCGACATAATCGAACAAGTTTTGCAGTTTATGCAAGACTTAACTTTTTTACCGTCAATGGGACATTTGCGTTTGGAAAGTTCGTTTCCGTCCTCGAATACGGCAACTTTAAGTCCGCTGTCGCGGAGTTCGTAAGCGGAAAAAATTCCGCCGGGGCCTGCGCCTATAATTATAATATCGTAATTCATATCTTCCTCTTAATTTTTAACCAGTGCGACTATCTTTTCTATAACTGCGTTAACGTCGCTGCCGACGACTACTTCCGTATCGCACACCTCGCTGTTTCGGTATTCGAAGTCAAGGGACATAATGCGCCTCGTTTTGTCGTCTATATCTATATCCATTTCGATAATGCTTTTAATTGCATCTGCACGTTCTTTACGCGTAAATACGAGCATTGCGCGCTGACGGTACAAATTTTTCAGCGTTATCGCGCCGCAAATATCTATGGGAATGACCGCGACTCCGCCCCTGTCGACTATGGGTGAAATGTCGTTTTCGGACGTGCCGAAGTGATATCCGCTGTAAACCGTAGTTTCAATATAACTGCCTGCCTTCATTTCTTTGATGAACTGGGCTTCGGAAATAAAGCGGTAACTGTCAGCCGCCTCGCTTTTTCTGCGCGGACGGGTAGTTGAAGTAAGCGGTTTTTCAAAACCTTTAAGCTTTGTAAGCCCGTTTGCAATTTCCGTTTTGGAAGAACCCGACGGCCCGACAAGGCAAAGAACGCCGCCTGCGCCGAGTTTGGGAAACTTATCGTAAAACGAATTGCGCACCATTTCGCAAAAGTGCATAAAGTCGTCGTAACTGTTTACCGAAAGCAAACCCGACAGCCCCGTATTCCACGGCTTACGGAACAAAACGGGATACGCCGCGCGTGAGCTGGAAATATTGTGCGCGCCGTCGTCAAGCATAATATCGAGTGAAATAACGTCTTTGCGCGTTCCCAAAATTATATTCTCGGGCGGAATTTCCGGAAAGTCTTTTATAAGCCTTTGCGCCCTCGCGCTCATACAGCACGCAGGCACGGCGGTTATAAAGAATACGTCGGCGATTTCAGAAAGTTTTTTGACGAATTCCTGCGCGCCTTCGGTTATCGGCTGGGTTTCAACGAATTTTGGGTCGGAATACAGCGCAATACGTTCTTCAACGTGTCTGCCGCAGCCGCCCCAGTGTTTAATATCCTCTACCTTTAAAGGCTCTTCATCGGGATGCCGCTTGTTGATTATAGAGACTGCGTAAGAGTTACACTCGTAAAGGGTATCGTCGACGTCAAGCCCGACGCGGATTCTGTATTTCTTCATAAAACCTCCTATATACCTTAATATTATACTGCCTGCCCCCTCTTTTGTCAAGCCTCAATTTTGGCAGTTGACAAAATTACATTTGTATGATATACTGATTTGATTCATTAAAAGGAGTTATCAAATAATGTTTAAGCAGGCTTTAAAATTAATCAAAAAATACGATACGATAATAATTCACCGTCATAAATTTCCCGACGGCGACGCACTCGGAAGTCAGATGGGGCTTGCCGCACTTTTAAAGGATAATTTTCCGAATAAAAAGATTTACGTCGTCGGCGACGAAGCAGCACGCCTGCCTTTTATGTACGGAAAAATGGACGAGATTCCCGACGAATATTATAAAGACGCGCTTGCAATAATTTTGGACTGCGGCGCCTCTCACCTTATTTGCGACGAAAGGTATAAGACCGCGGCGGCTACGCTTCGTTTCGACCATCATATTTATTGCGAAAAGATTACTGATTTGGATATCGTTGACAGCAGCTATGAAAGCGCGTGCGGACTTGTCGCTATGTTTGCAAAGCAGTGCAAACTTAAACTTTCTACGGAATCGGCAACCGCGCTGTATACGGGAATGGTAACTGACAGCGGAAGATTTGTGTACGATCAGACCTCGGCGCGCACGTTCGAGCTTGCGGCTTTCCTTATGTCGCAGCCGATTGATTTGAACACGCTTTATTACAACCTCTATTCGGAAGATTTTTCCACTATTATTCAGCGCGCCGACAATATGCACAAAATAAAGTTTACAAAAAACAACGTTGCGTATATCTATACTACGCGTGAAGAACTGCCCAAAGACGCAGCTGCGCCCGTAGTTTCGACGGGGCTTGTCGGACTAATGCGCGACATTAAAGGCGTTTTCATCTGGGTAAACTTTACCGAAAGCTTTGACGGCATTCACGTTGAACTTCGGTCTAACCGATACAACATAAATCCCGTAGCTGTCAAATACGGCGGCGGCGGACACAAAAAGGCAAGCGGCTGCACGGTACCCGACAAGGAAACCGCAATGAAACTTTTAGACGACCTGAATGCCCTTGCCGCAACGGAGGCATAAATGAACGCTGAAATAAAAAATCTGATTCTGCAAAAGATTGAAAGCTATCACACGATTATCATATCGCGCCATATCCGCCCCGACGGCGATGCCATAGGTTCTACCAAAGGGCTTTGCAAACTGTTGCGCGAAACCTATCCCGACAAGAAAATTTACGTAGTCAACGAAGACTATTCCGACTACCTCGCTTTTTTGGGCGGTGAAGATATAGTTGATGACAGCGTTTACGACGGCGCGTTGCAAATAGTTATTGACACCGGCACTGCGGACCGCATTTCCAACCGTAACTATAACAAAGCGAAAGAACTTATAAAAATAGACCACCACATTGACGACAGACCTTACGGGGATATAAGTTGGGTTGAAGACTTCCGCTCCTCCGCTTGCGAAATGATTGCAGACTTTTACCTCACACACAAGGATAAGCTTAAAATGACGCCTGAGGCCGCAACTTACATTTATTTGGGAATGGTGACTGACAGCGGAAGATTCCGTTACGAAGGCGTTACGGGCGAAACTATGCGCCTTGCCGGTGCGCTGCTGGATTGCGGAGTAGATACCGAAAAGCTGTTTGCAAACCTATACGTAGACGAATTTGAGACGCTTAAATTAAAATCTTACGTTTACGACCATATCAAGTTAACACCCAACGGCGTTGCTTATATCTATATGGACGACGCTGCGCAAAAGAAGCTTAAACTTACTTTGGAAGCGGCAAGCGACGTTGTAAGCGAATTGAGCGCGATACGCGGAAGTTTGATTTGGCTTGCGTTTATCGACGAAAAAGCCAAAAATCAAATACGCGTAAGACTGCGTTCGCGTTTTCTCGGCGTAAACGAACTGGCAAACAAGTATCACGGCGGAGGTCATAAAATGGCTGCCGGCGCGACTGTATATACACAGGAAGAAATGAACGAACTTATTAAAGACGCCGATAAACTGCTCGGCGAATACAAAAAGACACACGGAGGTTGGCTATGAAAATATTACTTACCAACGACGACGGAATTAATGCCGAAGGTTTAAGGCATTTGGTTAACTGGGCGAAAGACAAAGGCGAAATTTGCGTGTTTGCGCCCAAAGTTCAGCAGAGCGGAAAAAGCCACTCAATTGAAATCCACAAGCCGTACGAGGTTAAAAAAGTTGATATATTCGACGGTATAGAAGCTTACAGCGTGGACTCCACCCCTGCCGATTGCGTACGAATGGCTGTGCTGGGTTTTAAAAAGAAGTTTGACCTTGTAATTTCCGGAATGAACTGCGGATATAATTTGGGCGGCGATATAAACTATTCCGGAACGGTAGGCGCGTGTTTCGAGGCGGCTAAATGCGGAATAAAGGCAATTGCAGTTTCCTCTGCATTCACTTCGTTTGATAACGCAATAAAGAATATCGACCGCGCGTTTGAAGAGATTAAGGCGCGCAAAATGTTTGACTACGCGGAAATAGTCAACGTAAATATTCCCGACAGCGGTGATGAAATTCTGATAACAAAAACGGGCGATGCGATTTACAGTGATGACTTCGAGTTTTTGCCGGATAATATGGTAAGTCCGCGCCTTATCTGCCTTTACAAAAACACTAAAAACCTTGACATTGACACCGACGCTGTTATGACGGGTCATATATCGCTTACCCCCCTCACGTCGCAACTTACAAACGTTTCCGCCTATGATTTGTTTAGCAAAAAATAACGTGTAAACAACAAAAAACAGCCTTCCCTTTCGGGAAGGTTGTTTTTTTGCTTTTTAATAATTTCAATTCATTATTTAAAATTAATTTGCAAAATGTACGACAATTTCAAATATGAATATTCTTCCGCCGACTTTCTTTTCTTCGGTCGAACCCGTATTAGATGTAGTTATTACAACTTCATTTGCCGGAGTCAATTCAAATACTACAGGTTGACCTTCACCGTTCTCATTATAGGGAGCAAACTTAGCTTCCGAACCGTTTACAGATAACTGGTTTGTATTTTCAGGGAATTTATCTGATTTAGCATACCAGTCGTGACATACAATTTCAATTTTGCTTACGTTTTTATCAAACGTTAACGTTACTGTACCGTTAGCACTGCCTGAACCAAGTTTTAACAGACCTGATGTATTTGCGTAAGCACCGCCGGTAGCGTTACCTTGAAAAACAGTATCTACTTTGGCTGCCGTAAGGTTAGCTGCACTGCCAAACATGGAGCCGCCGAAAACTTTCAACGCGGTTGCATCGTCAGGAATCTTTGTACCTTTATCGGTAATACCGCCAAAATCAAATTTCACCGTACCCTCTGCAACAGTTACACCAAGCACTTTAATGGTAAATTCCTTAGTTGCAGTTGCAGTACCGTAGTTGATGGTTGCAACAAGAACTACTTCTCTTTCTGTTTCGGAAAGCTTAACGGCAAGGGTTGTTCCTTTTTTGTCGGTTTCAACGGTAATGCCGTCAACGGCTTCTTTCAGTGACCAGGAAAGGGTTGCGCCGGGGAACTCTTTAACGGTTGTATCCAACGCCATACTTCCCATAATTT
>CAJTQE010000020.1:10490-13741 GCA_910578655.1 uncultured Christensenella sp. | reverse complement strand
TCATCGGTCATACTCTTTGAGTGTATAACGTGGAACGTTGAAGTTGTGTACTCGTTGGTGCCGTCGGTTGCGGTATAGTTAACCTGAATATATGCTTTGTTCTCCTTGCCGGCGACGATTGAAATTTTATTTTCTCCAATAGTTACAGCCTCAGAATTCTGAAGAAGCGTGTAAGTAATTTCAACGCCCTCTACGGTCGGAAGAGCAAACTCTTTGTCGGCAACAATGATATAACCTGCATTATCGTCCATTGTCTTTGCAACTTTCGAAATTGCATCTTTAACTTTTTTAACGTGCGCGGGAGTTGTGGAAGCCGCAACATCCTCTTTCACTACGTCAGTTGCGTTGAACGGCATAATTTCAAAGGTGTCATTCTTTTTGCCAAGTAAGCCCTTTAAGCTTACAACGTCCCCCGCCTTAATAGTTCCCTGTAATGCCGTAAGCGCCGTCCAGGTAGCGTTGTCGGCTTTCGTCTTGTATGCGCCTTCAAGATATTTTGAAACGCTTACGTTAACTTTTACATTGTCTTTTTTAAGAGTGAACAGTGTACCTGTTTCGCCTGCTGCGGGAGCTTCTTCCGCAACCGAGTCAACCGTCCATTTATCAAGAGAAACAAGTCTTGAAGTATTATAGATAGTTGCCGGAGCTGCTGCAAGCAAGTCGTTATCGAGTGCGTAAACTTTCTTTGCAACTTCTTCTTCGGAAATAGACTTATCCTTATTAACAACAAGATTACCGCCTGCGTTGGTTTCGATAAGTCCGTTATAGTTGGTGTTGGTTGTGTTTGTTACTGTGATATGTGCGCCGGGTTTAAGCAAAGCCGCGTTTTCATCATCAGCCTTCAAGCGGTAAATATAATATCCGGCACAGCCGTCTTCATCGACCATATAGAGCGAAACGTTGCCGTATTTAGAAGAATATTCTGTAGCAATTGCAACAACGTAACCGTTCATAGTGATAGAAACGCCCGTATTGTTGTACCAGTAGTCAACCTCTTGCAGATGTTTGCGTTCGAAAGTAACGTTCATTCTGTAAGGAACAGTGGTTGTTTTACTGTTATACGAGAACATTGCGTTGATTTTAACTTCCTGGTCGATAGTCGATTCGGTTACCTTACAGGTTTTTCCGTCTTCGCTTATATTAATATAATCGGTATATTTATTGTCTACCGTCCAAGTGATTGAAGCGGTTTTTCCTTCGTATACAAAAGAGCTATCCAAAGCAAAATCTTTATAAACGGACGATTTATCGTACTTGAAGTTATATTTGCCTGCAATATAGTTAACGTCCAGAGCCTGAATGGTTACTTCAAACGATTTTTCCGCCTTGCCGCACTTTACGGTAAGGTTGACGGTTTTTGTATCGTCGGCAAGTTTTACGTCGGCAAGCCAGTCATCGGTACGCTTTGTGACTTCAATAGAATCAGTATTGCTTGACGTCCAAGATACTTCTTTTCCGCTTATGGTTGAGGGCAGGACAAAGTCATCGTCAACAAAGGTTTCCTTCAAAGTGTATTTTGACAAAATTTCTTCATCTTCATTACCGCAAGCGGTTAAACCTACACTGGTTACAAGCATAGCAGCAGACAAAGCTGTTACTAAAATTTTCTTCATTGTTTTCTCCTGTTTTTTTATTTTTTAAGCTTTAACAATATTTTTTACGTTTGTAATGGTCAATATGTCGCTGGAAGCGTCAAATCTATATGCTGTTGCCTTAAATTTATTGCCCGGCGACAGGGTTGGCGTATAGCCTGCCTCAACGTTAACTTTAAATGTAAAAGTCTGCGATTCTGCATAGCCGTCTTTTTGACATTTCTGCGCGCTACCCGTAATAGTCATCACCGTTCCGTTGACGCTTATCGAAGCAACGGTAACGCTTGAATAGAGCGTTGCGCTATTATTGTCAGTAAAGCGTATGCTTGAATCAAAGTTCCAGTAATAGTTTTTCTGCTTAATATGGGTATTATCGGGTTCGGGGTACAGCGCATTGTACACGGGACCCGCTATCTGATAATTACCGTTATGCTTTTGTACACTTCCGACTATTTGGTAAAAATGACCTATCTTCATAGTCGATGCCGGCGATGAGTTGTAGCCGGTATAAACATTTAACTGATAAGTTTTGCCCGTTTCCTCGTCATACTGTTCTGCAACGAAAGTATAAGTGCCGGAACTTGAAACCGAAAGCGATTTCAAGTAGGCGTTAAAGCGGACTTTACTGCCCGAATCGTACTCTTCATTGTAGAAATTAAGAGGGTTTTCATTGAATTCTTTGATTGTGGTATCAATCGGGTCGGTGCTGAAAAGCGGGTCTTCCAACTTAGAATAAATGCGAAGCTCCACCTCTCTTGCAAAATCGTTGGCTTTTTTGAAATAGTCGTAATAAGGATATGTACTTGTGTTTATAGCTTTATTCTCGGAAAAGCCGTTTTCAACAATTTCAAGGTTTAAGCACTTGAATTCGTTGTAGTCAGCCGTTTTATACCAAACGTAACCGAGATAGCGCGTGCCGTAACTGTCCTTTACCGCAGGTACGCTTGTCGCCTCCAACACTATTTCGGTTGCTTGCGTAAGTCTGTCTTTTACAAACAGTGACGCCGCCTTGCCCCACTTTTCTACACTGCCGGTAGATTCCGGCGTGTCGATACAGTAATATCTTATATTTACGGTATTGCCTGCATCTTTATTGTCAAGCGTGAAAAGCGTGGTGTCGCCGTCTGTCAACGTAGCAACCTTAGCCGTGCCTATACCTTCTGTATAAAAGTTTTTTCCCTCATAACTTTTATTTAATTTAAGGGTCTTTGTTATATCGTCAAAATGCTCTGTGTTGTCGGCAATTTTCGGTCCGCAAGCCGTCAGACCGAAAACGCCTAAACACGCTATTATGGCCACACCTAACGATAGTAGGAGTTTTTTCATTTAAGCCACCTTAATTATTTTATTTACCGCCGCAGTTTCTGTAAGCGTCTCTCAATGCCTGCTCGGCAGTCTTTTCACCGCGCATTACATAATACAATGCGTTGCCTACCTGCTGACGCGCCACAGATGAGTTGGGGAATGCAGGGGATACGAAGAAGTTGTCTGTAAGTTCTCTTGCTGCCTGACAAGCCAATGCCGTCATTCCCGACCCAGCCATATGATCTTTATATGCGTCGATTTCATATACCGATTCGCGTGAAGGGTTATAACCTGCTTGAATCGAGAACGCTGCCTGGAACGTAGGGTCAAGTAATTCTTTGATGAAGAGGAAAG
>CAJTQE010000020.1:1057-10480 GCA_910578655.1 uncultured Christensenella sp. | reverse complement strand
ATCTTTGCCTTTTCGTCCGCGTTGCTTACGCCGTGACCTGCGTTGAACATAACAAGCGAAGGGCCCTGTGAGATAACGGAATTATCAATTGTTCCGTCCGCTTTTTTCGTTCCGGGGATGGGTGCGATTGATGCTATGAAGCTGCCGTTGGCAGGGGTCTGGTGAGATGCGCCGCCCGACGAACCGATACAGTAAATAATACCGCCTGCATCATTTTCAACGCCCTTTGTGAAGAGTGCCGAAGTGTATGCTTTGTAGTCCTGTTGGGTTGTAAGCCAACCGCTGTCCCAATAATTATGCAAATCATTAAGCCAATTTTGAAGAGGCATATTGTCTTCGGTGGGTTTGAAAAGGAAGTTGTTGTTATTGTCCAGGCTTGTATAGCCCCATCCTTGCTGCTGACACATCGTTATGAACCAGTTAGATTCCGAGTCGTAGCCGAGAACGGTTGCCTTAGGATAGTGTCTTTTGATTTCAGGAGCCTGTGCCCACAATTCATCCCAGGTTTTGGGTACGGATAAGCCCAGTTTTTTAAGAGCGGTTGCATTGTAATACAAAAGCTCGGTGGATTTAACAAACGGAAGGGTCAGCATTGAATCTGCGCTATAGCCGTAGCTTTCATAACCGCCGTAGTTGACTGCTTTGCCTTCTTCATAATAACCGGGAATGAAGTCCGCAATTTCTTCTGCGGAGTAGCCGACTGTGTAAGATTTGTCTTCTGCGCCGACAACGGTTTCGGTGGAATTGATAAAAGGTTTCATATCCAGAACTTGTTCGCTGGCAAGGTACATTGCAACGTGGTCGGGATAGCAATAAGCTACGTCGGGCTGTATATTAGCTTCCAAGTCGCTTTTTACTTTATCTCTGACCTCGTCATAGCCGCCGGGCGTCTGATGTTCTACTTTCCAGCCGGGATACTTATTCTCGAAATTTCTTATAGCTGCTGCTGTCTGCTGTACTAAGGCATCGCCCTGTGACGAATAGAACACGATAGTGTGTTCATAGTCGGCATTGCCGGAGCCGCCGCAACCGGCAACAAGTGCCGCCGTACCGGACAGAGCTACCGCCGCCGTCAATGTGAGTGCAACAATTTTCTTCATTAAAATTTTTCTCCTTATAAAAAATTTATAAATTTAAGTTTTTTGTTGACGCGGTTATTATTAACCGCGTCAAATTTATCACAGTTGATTAACCCTTTGTACCGCTCTTTGATACGCCGTGCATTATATACTTACGGCAGAAGATAAACAGTATGAAAAGCGGTAATGAAACGAGGCAAACCGCCGCCATTTTTAAGGTTGAAAGCGGTTCGGAAGGACTGTAATATCCGTTATAAAGGCTACCGCCCCTATCGACGAAACCTCTCGTTACCCAGTTGGTTATCATTTGCCAGTTGGGTGCATTGACAAGTCTCGGCCAGATATACGAGTTCCAGGTACCGATAAATTTCAATAGCGTAATTGAAATAAGCGTAGGCGCAGTTAACGGAACCATTACCTTTAATAGATAACCCATATCGGAAAGTCCGTCTACCTTTGCCGCCTGATAGAGCGAGTTGGGAATCTGCATAAAGTTATTTCTAAGCAGATAAATGTAATATACGCTTACGAGGAACGGAAGAATCAATACCGTAAACGAATTGTTCCAATGCCAATTTGAAACCGTGAGGTAGTTGGTAATCGTGTACATTTCGCCGGGTATCATCATCGTTGCCATCATAATACCGAACAACATGTTCTTGCCTTTAAATTTCATTCTTGCCAAAGCGTAGGCTGTGACAATGGTAACTACTACACCTATAGTCGTTGAAATAAGTCCGACGGTCAAAGTGTTTATCAATATTTGCCAGAACGAACCCGTAGAGCCCGACGACTGATTTAATACCGAAGAATAGTTTGCCCATTTAAACGAATGAGGGAAGAACGTCGGCGTTGTTTCGCGGAATTCCATTTCCGTTTTAACCGATGATATTATCATCCAGTAGAAAGGCAGGAACGCGAGCACTGCACACAGAGTTAAGAAAATATAGACGAAAACAGTCTTTAATATATGCAGAGTTTTTTGCTTTTTACGCTCTTTGTCGATATCGACGTTTAATCCCTGACGGTCGAAAATTGCGGAGTCTGAATTCACTGCGGAAACAGTTTGATCGGTAGTTGAATCTTTTGCGCTGACTACGGTATCATCGGTCTGTGCAGGGACGCCCTGTACAGACTCTGTCGGGGCGATAGCTGCTGCCGTTTGTTCGGCTTTTACCTCTGCCTCCGTCTGAGCTTTGACTTCTTCGGGCAATGCCGTTTCAGTGATTTCCTCAGTTTTAGTTTCCTCGGGCTTTACTTCTTCGGCTTTCACTGCCGCTGTCTTTGCGGTTGAAGATTTTGCCGTTGCCGTCTTTGCCGCCGCAGGTTTCGCGGTTGCAGATTTTGCCGTTGCCGTCTTTGCCGCCGTGGTTGTCTTGGGTTTTACCGCAGTTTCCTCAACGGGGGACTTAACGACGCCTGCATCTTTATTTTCCGTATTATTTGATTTATTAGCCATACGTCACTCCATCAAGTATAAGTTACGCGTTTTTTACTGACGCGGTTGCTTATTGCCGTAATTATCATAATAATAACGAACAGCAAGAGCGAGCCTGCAAATGCGTATCCCGTTTGTCCTTTATCGATATACTGATAAATATAACCGACTACGGTACCCATATTGTAGTCCATACCCATCTGTTCACCGAACAGACCGACTATCGATGAGTAAGCTTTCATTCCGCCCATTATACCGGTTATGAAAAGATATGAAAGCATAGGCGAAATCATCGGAGCAGTTATTTTTAAAAGCACTTTCGACTTTGACGCGCCGTCTATCTTGGCAGCGTCGTAATACTGCTTATTGACGCTTTGAAGCGCACTGAACAGAATTAAAATTTTGAAAGGAAGTCCTGCCCAAACGTCGTAAACGATTGCAACAGTGTAACTTGCCCAATAGAATTTAACCGTTCCCGTACCCCAGGCGTGCATATTCGGATTCAGCCAGTCGATTGGCGAAATACCGAAAATACCTAAAAAGTTGTTTACTAAGCCGACCGTTTCGGTATTGGATTTAGTTCCTATGATTTGGAAGAACGTTGCGAAAACGGCGCCCATTGCCAATGCGTTGGTAAGGTACGGCAAAAAGAGTACCGTTTGGTAAGCTTTCTGTACTGCCTTAATAGAATTCAGCGCAACGGCTATCAGCAATGCAAGAATAATTGAAAGGGGAACAGAGATTATCGTTACGATAAACGTGTTCAAAAGGCATTGCCAAAAGTTTGCGCCGCCCATACCGGTATCGCCTTTTAAAACTCTTACAAAGTTTTCAAAGCCCCAACCGTCGAAAGGGTGTGCTTTATTCGTCGGCATATAATTTTCCATAAATGCGCGAATAAATGCGTTAAAAATAGGATAAAGCGTGAAGATACAAAGCAGAAGGACCGCAGGCAAAACAAACAGCCAACCGGACTGCGAACGGCAGAAGCGGATAAACTTTTCTTTTTTGGAAAGGTTGTATCCCTCTACTATCGTCTGCATTTCGCCTGAGCCATCAGCCGCAGGCACAACGAGAGGCGGTTGTTTTGAAAACCAGCCTTTCACCGTGCTACCGACGTTTGCAAAAGCGTTCTTCGTCTTTTGTCCGAACGACTGTTTTTGAGGTTCGGGCGTCGGCGTTTCGCTTAATTGTACGTTGGGTTCATTGTTTACGGGTTCTTGCGGTGTAAATTCTTCAACGCCTTCGGATTTATCTTGTTTCTTTGCCATTACAATATCCTCTCTTCGTCCGAATTAAACAAGAAGACCTTGTTAGGTTTAACTTTAAATTTCATTACCCCTGAATCTGAGGGGAGTTTTACGTCTGAGTCAATAATCGAACGAACAGTAGGCTTTGTGGAAGCTTCGTGACGGGAAACGATAGATTTGTCCCTGCCCATAACTTCGACGTGGTCGACATTAAGCGATAACACGCCCTTAGGGTCGTAAATGAAGCCTTCGGGACGAATACCGATGAAAATTTCCTGATCGTCCAATTTGGCAGACATAATCGCCTCGTCGCCTATGTAAGCCTTTCCGCCCTCTATTCTGCCCTTGAAAATATTTATGGGAGGCGTTCCGAGGAAGTTTGCAACAAACAGATTTGCGGGGTTATCGTAAATCGATTGCGGTTCGCCTATCTGCTGAACAACGCCCAGTTTCATAACGACCATTATGTCGCAAATTGACATTGCTTCTTCCTGGTCGTGCGTGACGAACACGGTAGTAATTCCCGTTTCCCTTTGGATACGCTTAATCTCCTCACGCGTCTGTAATCTCAAACGTGCGTCCAGATTAGACAAAGGTTCGTCAAGTAAAAGCACATTGGGCATTTTTACAAGAGCACGGGCAATAGCGACGCGCTGCTGCTGTCCGCCTGAAAGCTCTGACGGCTTACGGGCAAGCAAATCCTCTATCTGAACAAGTCTTGCCGCGTCCAATGCCTTTGCCTTTGCTTCCTGTTTGGGTATTCTCATATTCGTTAAAGGGAACATAATGTTCTGCTCTACCGTCATATGAGGATAGAGTGCATAGTTTTGGAAAACAAGTCCTATGCCTCTTCTCTCCGGAGCAAGTGTCGTAACGTCCTGTTCGTCAAAAAGAATACTACCCGTTGTGGGGGATTCAAGTCCCGAAAGCATAAACAACGTCGTCGACTTTCCGCAACCGGAGGGGCCCAAAAGACCGACCAGCTTACCGGAGGGTATTTCGATGTTCATATCGTTTACCGCTATGACGGGCGCACCCTTTTTGACTCTGCTAGGAAACGCTTTGGTTAGATGTTGAATTGAAATTTTCATCGCGTTTTTCCTCTCGCCTTAATATTTTTATTTTGAACGTCTTGCGGTATCCTTCCACTTCCAGATTTTCGGGAAGGTCCTGCGCGACATATTCGGCTCTGTCGATGTCTATCCACATATTGACATAGACACCTGCTTTGATACGTTGCGTTGACTTATATTTGTCACGCTTCAATAATATAAATGATACTTCTTCGCCCTTTTCGGACGTATATCTTATCTGTACGCTTTCGGCAAAATTTTCTATTTCGGAAACGTCTAATTCAAACGTCACCTGACAGAAATAGTCGCTGCCGAACACTTCTTGACGTTTAGGTTCTTTTTTCTTGGTTTTAATTTTGCATACTTTGAATAAAAACCATTTAAAAAACCGCAAAATGTAACGACGACCCAACCAGAAGTCCGCAATAACGTAAACGGAAACGAAGTACACTACTACTACTATCGTTGCCTTTGTGTCCGCCCTGCTTTGTGCAACGCCCAAAGAACTTATCCTGTAGTTTTCGCATTTCTGCAAAAACGCCGCATTCAGTTCGGGCAGTTTTTCCGATTTGTAATCGCGGTTATACTCGTCGGCAAATTCCGTAACGTCGGTAAAAAACTGTTCTTCAAAGTTGAGGTTTAAAGAAATTTGCTGAAAGGTTTTACCGTCTCTGTCGATAAAGGTCAGCTTCCTCAGCGACGAAAACCTGTCGGCATCCAAATCCAGAAAGAAAAACCCGTGGGTGTAATAAGTTGTGACCGTATCGTTGATTTTGTCGCCGTTGATATCGCCGTCCAAAATTTCTACGGTATGCTCATTACCGTCTCCGTCCTCAATCAATAATTTTGATTTGTTTCTCGTTTCTGCGGTAAGCAAATAACTGTCCTTTACGCCGTAAACGAAACCCGCATAAGATTTATGAACCTTAGACTCGTCTACTTCCTCTTCGTCGGTACCGTCGGTATAAACAAGCGTTGTCGCGCTGAAAAGGACTATTCCGCCGCCGCTTTCAAAGCTTTGATGAAAGACGGGGCGGTCATCAAAGTGTCCGCCGACAAGAATCATTGCGCCGGCATAATTTCCGCTTTCCAGCGCCTTTTTCATAATGTTCAGGTTCTCGCCGTCCGACATGTATATGTAGGGCAGAAAGACAGCAAGCAAAATGCCTATCGTAAACGTAAAGACGTAATAAATAATTTTGCCAAATAATTTTCCGTGCTTCATAGATTATTCGTCTGTAGGAACTTCGGGAATAACCTCTTCTGCCTGATTTTCGGTTTCAGGCTCATTGCTTTGGGCGTTGTCTATATTAGACTTAAACGCAGCCTCGCGCTTGTGCAAGTTTTCTCTCTGGTCCCTGTATAATTTTTTGTTGAATACGGGTATAAGGAAATATATCCCGATTATAAGAGCGATTAACACCGCGCAAACGATAAAAAATACCGCATCTACTCCACTGATGCCGTTAAGACAAATAACGTTTCCCATACCTATTAATCTCCGTTTACATTATTTTTTACGGAATTACAGCCGCTATTCAACCAAATTCCGCAACAATGAAAGCAATTTCTTTTTTTATTATACAATGAATAATTTCAAAAGTCAACGATTATTTTGAGATTGTTTATTTTTCACAAAATCTGTGAGAAATCTTATTTTTCAAAGACGTATTTGATTTCAACGGTGCCCGTGCCTTGTACGCTGTAATTTATCTTGATATCGGAAAATAAACCGGCGTAAACTGCGTGAACTTTCATATCGGCGCACTGAACGTCGCTGCCCATAAAGCCGCTTACGTTCTTGACGTCTGCTTTGAAATACGCATCGGTAAAGTCGGCGTTTTCAAAGTATTCCTCTTTGAAATTAAGACCTGTATTTACAACGTCCGCAGATATATTGACGTCGTCGCCGTCAACGGAAACCACTGCTCCGTCTTTGATTACGGCAACGCCCTCAAGCGTGACCTTGGCAGAGCTTACCGACGTACCGAGCGAAATTTCCTCAAACCTTTCAATGCTGTAATTAACGGTAGCGCCGTTTGCCGAATACTCGATTTCGTATACGCTTTTAAGCGAAGTTTCCGCGTCGAAAGTATCGGTTACGGTAAGCGTAAATCCCGAATAATTGAGCGCAAGCATATCGTTAAGCGCGTCGTAGTTTGCCGCCTTGCCGTTACAGGATTGACATCCTCCGAAGAATGCGGCTGCGGCACACGCAGATGCTATAATCAATATTGATTTTTTCATACTACTCACCTCTCAACGCCTTTATCAATGCGGCAACCCCTTTCAAAAAGCTGCCGGCGCCCTTCAAAGCCGAATCGTCGGAGCTGTCTGCAGCCGAGTTGTAGGAATTAACCGCCGCGTTATAGCTGGCTATTGCCGCCTGTAAATCCGCAATTTGCGCAGTAGCGGCAGCTTTATCTTCGGCGTTTAATGCATTGTATAACACGATAGCCTTATTTATAGCAGTCCGTCTGACTTCGAGCGAGCCGCTTGCAGGTATTGCCGCAACAGCTGCACGGAAAGCCTCGACATCCGAAACGCCCGGAGTGGGCGGATTCACGTCGCCGCCAACCTTAACAAAGTCTACGATAAACTGAGTTACGCCCACGTTCGCCGCATTGCTGCCCGTAATATACTTTATATCGCTTGCGGAAATCGTAGTATAAGTTTTGCCGTTATTGGTGCGTGTTCCGAGATAATACTCGGTTCCGTCTATTACCCACGTAAACGTATTCAATTCCGAATTAAATTTCCAAGTTCCCGAAGAACTGCTTTTCAACGCAACGTTAATGTGCGTGCCGCTTTTCAAACATTCGAGATACTTTCCGCCCGTTTCTATCGTATACCCGTCGCCGACTTTCTCAACGACGACTTCTGCTGCATTTGCTTCCGTTTCCGTCGTTCCGAAGTAGTAGCTCTGCGCCATTTGACCGTTGAAGTATAAAACCTTACCTATGTCGGCGGCGGCAGTTAAATCGAGAGCAATATTGAATGTGCCCGTCAACTCGTCGCCGTCGGGTACGGTAGCCGGCGTTACGGTAATCGTTGCCGACGCGCTGACCGAAGGTTTAACCGTACTTGTCGCGGTTATAGTTGCGGTGCCCTCGCCCTTTGCAGTAATTTTTCCGTTTGAAACGGTTGCAACCGAGCTGTCTGACGAACTCCAAGTTACGCCTGACGGAGCGTTTGCCGGATTAGGCGTTGCTTTCAAAGTATAAGTTCTGCCCTTTTCAAGCGTAACCGCCGTAGTATTTAAAGACAGGCTCTGCAATTCCGCAGGAGGTTCGGGAGGAGTCACCGAGCCGTCGCCCCAGATTGCGTCCGCATAGCCGGAATTGTCTATAAAGGGATTTCTGTTGCCCTGTATTTTGTAAACCGCTTCGTTTCTCACTCTTTCTATTTCGTCGACGGGGTCAAGCTTGTTCCACTCTAAAAGTAACTTTTTAGCCGCGTCCTCGCCGCTTGCAGTGATAATCTGCGTAAATTTAAGTTGACCGAAGAAACCCGAGCCGCCGCTGCCGTTGGTGGTGCCGCCGACGTAAGTATAAGAATTATAATGAGTATATACGTACATTACGATGCGTGCGACGTCGCCCTTGACGTTATCCAAAGGCTCGAACGTGTTGCTGTTCGAGTGTCCGCCGAGGACGTTGCTCACACTCGTATATTCCTCTTTTCCGCCCGAGCCGACTTCGCCGTATTTCTTGCTTGCGCGGTGATTGTTTAAATCCTTTTCCGCAGGACGGACATGGTGAAGGTCGCTGCCGCCTCCGGTCGTTCCCCACAAGTTGCCGGAAAGACTTTTCGCCCATACGTGCTCTCTGTTCCAGCCGCCGGAAACGTCCCACTTCGAATTTGAAATATCTATATGCGTATAGAATTCCATTACCGTGTTGCTGCCGCTGCCGGGGTCGGCAGTCTTACCGTACGTCTTACAGTCCGCATAAGAAGTATATTTCGTACGCGAAGTCGTAATCAAATCGTGCAGCTGACCCAAAAGCCGGGTGCCGCCCTGCGCCGTTACGGACGCATAGTAGTCCGTGGCGGCGTCTGCAACGACGCTCTGCGTCGGTGAAACACCGACTGCTGCCGTTATGCCGAGACACATTGCAACGGCAAGACAAAGCGACGTGACCTTGCTAAAAACTTTTTTCATTCCACTTCCTCCCTTTATGAAAGCTTATGATTTATACATCCGATTATTACGTCCAGCGCGACGGCGTTATGCCCGCCCTCGGGGACGATTAAGTCCGCACGGCGTTTGTACGGTTCGACAAACTGCTCGTGCATGGGTTTTACCGTCGACTGATACTGATTAACGACCGAGTCGAGGCTTCTGCCCCTCTCGTTGACGTCCCTCATTATACGGCGCAGAATACGAACGTCCGCGTCCGTGTCGACGTATATTTTTATATCAAAAAGGTTGCAAAGCTTTACGTTTTCAAACAACAGTATACCCTCTACTATAATTATACGGTTGCTTTCAACGCGTGTTGTTTCTTTCTTTCGTAAATGATTGCGGTAATCGTACTGAGGCACCTCAACCGCGTTTCCCTTTTTAAGCTCTTTGATGTGCC
>CAJTQE010000020.1:0-1047 GCA_910578655.1 uncultured Christensenella sp. | reverse complement strand
AACAAATCGGTTTCAAAGGCGTCCGGATGGTCGTAGTTGCACTTCGCCCTTTCCTCGAACGGTATCGACTCATCGCTTTTATAGTAGCTGTCCATACCTAGCAGGGTCGAGCAGGAAGCGAATTCGTCGTAAATTTTTTCCGCAAGCGTCGTCTTACCGCTTCCCGTTCCGCCGCAAATGCCTATAACCACTCTGTTCATTACTCACGCTCCTTCGCCAGCCGTTCAAGCCAGCATTTACGGCACATTGCAACGTATCTGTCATTGCCGCCTATACACACTTGCGAACCCTTTGTAACAATTCTGCCATTGCTGTCAAGACGGGCGTTTACTGTGGCTTTTGAACCGCAGTTGCAAACTGATTTTATTTCGGCAATAGATTCGGCAATTTCAAAAAGCCTTTTACTGCCGGGAAATAAATGAGTGGTAAAATCCGTACTGAGTCCGAAACAGAGTACGGGAATATTTTCGTTAATTACTATATCGGCAAGCTGGTCTACCTGCTCGGGGGAGAGAAACTGACACTCGTCGACTATTATGACGTTACAGTCGGAATAGTTGTTTAAATATTTTTCGTAGACGTTTTCACTGCCGCCAACCGTGACGGCCTCTTCTTCAAGCCCTATCCGCGATTTTACGGTATTTACGCCGTCCCTGTCGTCTATCGCGGGCTTCAACAGAAGAACTTTCATTCCGCGCTCTTCATAGTTGAATTTTGTAATTAACGCCTGCGCCGTCTTCGAGCAGCCCATAGCCCCGAATTTAAAGTATAACTTTGCCATATAAACCTTACGTTTAATCGTTGTATCTTAATTGCCTTTATCTTTTGACTTACTTTTACGCTAATCAAACGTAAACCTTACGTTTAATCGTTGTATCTTAATTGCCTTTATCTTTTGACTTACTTTTACGCTAATCAAACGTTAACCTTACGTTTAATCGTTGTATCTTAATTGCCTTTATCTTTTGACTTACTTTTACGCTAATCAAACGTTAACCTTACGTTTAATCGTTGTATCTTAATTGCCTTTATCTTTTGACTTACTTT
>CAJTQE010000019.1 GCA_910578655.1 uncultured Christensenella sp. | reverse complement strand
GTAAAACGTTAACTTCTTTCAAAACGGCTCAGCTTGCTACTAAGCTTGACTATGTCGATAAAGTCCTTTTCGTTGTGGATAGAAAAGATTTGGACTATCAGACGATGAGGGAGTATGACCGTTTTGAAAAGGGAGCGGCAAACAGCAATACCTCTACGGCAATTTTAAAAAGACAGCTTGAAGATAATAAATCGAAGATTATAATAACCACGATACAAAAGTTAAGTATGTTCGTCAAAAAGAATGTTGGGCACTCTATTGCGGACAAGCATATTGTAATTATTTTTGACGAGTGCCACCGCAGTCAGTTTGGCGATATGCACACGGATATTACGCGGTTTTTTAGAAGATATCATTTATTCGGTTTTACGGGAACGCCGATATTTGCCGTTAATGCCGGAGTTTCAAAAAATTCTAAGCTTAGGACTACTGAACAGGCTTTCGGTGATAAATTACATACTTATACGATCGTAGACGCTATTAACGATAAAAACGTTTTGCCGTTCCGTGTTGAGTATCATAAGACTTTGAATAAAGAACCTGATATTGACGATAAAGACGTTTGGGATATCGACAGGGAAAAAGCGTTTATGAAGCCTGAAAGAATTTCGGGCATAGTGGAGTATATTCTCGACCATTTTGACCAGAAGACAAAGCGAAATGACAGGGCGTATCAATTCCGTCAGCTTGTTAATATCGAACAGGTTGCAAAAGCTAAAAACGGTACGGGTACTCAAGAACTTAAAAACAAAATTTATCTGAAAGGGTTTAACTCTATCTTTGCGGTTTCGTCAATCGAGGCGGCAAAGGCGTACTATACAGAATTTCAAAAGCAAATGAAGGCTCACCCCGAAAAGACAATAAAAATTGCGACCATTTACAGCTTTGCTCCAAACGAGGAAGAAGAGGACGGTTTGCTCGGAGAGGAAAATTCGGATGATACAAATGGACTTGACAGTTCTTCAAGAGATTTTTTGGAAAAAGCTATCAAAGAGTATAACGAGTATTTTGGAACAAATTACGATACTTCAAGAGAGAAGTTTCCCAACTATTATAAAGACGTTTCGCTACGTATGAAGAACAAGGAAATCGATTTACTTATCGTAGTTAATATGTTTTTAACCGGTTTTGACGCAACGACTTTGAACACGCTATGGGTGGATAAAAACCTTAAAATGCACGGGCTGGTTCAGGCGTTCTCACGTACTAACCGTATTTTGAATACGATTAAGACTTACGGTAATATCGTGTGCTTCCGTAATTTGCAAAAGCGCACGGACGATGCTATATCCGTATTTGGAGATAAGGAAGCGGGCGGTATAGTCTTGATGCGTGGGTATAACGACTATTATTTTGGTTATATAAACGAGAAGGGCGAACGCAAGCAAGGTTACGTTGATTTGATAGCAGAGTTGACTGAAAAGTTTTCTCTTGATGATGAACGTATTACGGGAGAAAAGAATCAGAAAGATTTCATTGTTTTGTTTGGTGCAATTCTTCGTATGCGCAACTTATTAACTTCGTTTGATGAGTTTGCTGGTAACGAAATTCTTTCGGAGCGTGACTTGCAGGATTACCTTGGAAGATATCAGGACTTGCGTGACGAATGGAAGGCTCGTCGTGAAAGTGGCGAAAAGGAAGATATAAACGACGACATCGTTTTTGAAATAGAGCTTATTAAGCAGATTGAAATTAATATCGATTACATATTGATGCTTGTACAGAAGTGTCACGATACGCATTGTCAAGATAAAGAAGTTCTTATTACAATTCAAAAAGCTATCGATGCCAGCCCTGAACTTCGTAGCAAGAAGGCGTTAATTGAA
Source organism: uncultured Christensenella sp. (assembly GCA_910578655.1). GTDB lineage: Bacteria > Bacillota > Clostridia > Christensenellales > Borkfalkiaceae > Coproplasma. The sequence continues at coordinate 25,657 of CAJTQE010000019.1, read as the reverse complement.
ACTTTTATTGAGGGCGTAAACGACGTTTCTGACATAATGATAGAGTGGCGTGAATATGTTGCGGCGCAAAAAGAAAAACAGCTTACTGATATTATTGCGCAGGAAAATTTGAAGCCTGATGAAACAAGAAAGTTTATTGAAAACTCTTTCCGCGACGGGCAGATTAAGACAACCGGAACGGATATCGATAAAATTATGCCACCGATTTCAAGATTCGGCGGTGGCGACAGAACAAAGAAAAAGCAAAAGATTATCGAAAAATTGAAAGCTTTCTTTGAGAGATTCTTCGGTATTGGGTAAAAATTATAAGTAAGCAGGACGGATTTGCATGATTAAAACGTCGATTAGATTTTTTGAAGATATTCCGGTTAGAGCCGTTTGGGATGACGATACTTCCAAATGGTGGTTTTGCGCTGTCGATATTGCCGAGGCGTTGACGAAAAGTAAAAATCCCCGCGTCTATTGGGCGCAAATGAAACGCCGTAATCCGCAGTTGATTACAATTTGTAAACAACTGAAATTAAAGGCAATCGACGGGAAGTCTTATCTTACCGACGTCGTGGATGAAAACGGTGTTACTCTTATTACCGCACTTATCCCCGCAAAGAACAAAGAAAACTTTTCCAGATGGGTAAAAGGTATCGGAAGCACGGTTGACGAAAAGAGCAAACAGAAGGCGTATGAGCTGTTTGAAAGCGGTCTGATTGATGAAATCGAAGTTGGGACGACGAAAGGGTTACAACAAATACACGGATATATATTCGGCGGTTTATACGATTTTGCAGGGCAGATTAGAGGCTGCAATATTGCCAAAGGCGGGTTCGCATTTGCGCCGTCAATGTATCTGAAAGAAAACCTTGCGCTCATCAATAAGATGCCGGAAGATACGATTGAGAACATCGTGAAGAAGTACGTTGAAATGAACGTCGCTCATCCGTTTATGGAAGGCAACGGCAGAAGTACGAGAATTTGGCTTGACCTGATTTTGAAAAGCAATTTGCGTAAGTGCGTGGATTGGAGCAAGATAGACAAGCGTGCGTACCTTTCCGCAATGCAGAAAAGTCCCGTTGATTCAAGCGAAATTTTTGCACTTATAAGCGGTGCACTCACAGACGATATAAACGATTGGGAGCTTTTTATGAAGGGTATAGATTATTCGTACTATTACGAAACAGAAGATTAATTAATGACTAAGTGATTTGGGAGGTTAAATTAAATGTTTGATAAAGAGTTATTTAAAAAAATTTGCGATGTGAGTTGCGATTGGAGTGAATTAGAAAAGTTTGTAACCGATATTGATAAAAAAGAATTCGATTTGAGTAATGCCTTAGAGAAATATTACAAAGTGGAGAGAATTATCTGTGCGATAGAAAAATATCAGTCAAAAAAGCTCAACGCAAAATTTCTTGCATATTGGTCAAATGCTTATGATTGGATTATAAATAGCGGTTTCAAAATAGAAAATAACGACAAAAGCATTTCATTAAAGGAATTCTTAGTTTTTGAAATAAGCGACTGGCTGGACAGCCTTTCTTTTTTTGATGATAGTGACGACTGGTATAATCTTGAAGAATATAAAACTACATTTAGAGTTTTAGATTCCGTATTGCAAGATGTAGACGATTGCGAAGCAATATTTGCCGTTGACGCAGACGAACAAGACGAAGATTACGATTACTATGCGCATGATGTAGAGGTTTTGATAAAGAATGTAAAAGCAAAGTACTTCATTAAGGTGTATACCGATTGTATTTATCCCGACGATAATGTGCTTTTCTCAAAAGTACCACTTACAGAATTAGAAAATCAAACAACTCAATTGCAAAAACAAGGTTATAGAGAGTTACAGTATTGTGCTTGGGAAGATAAAGATTGATTATTCATACTCTTACGAAACGGAAGATTGAAATTTTTTAGGATAAAATACAGATGTCGGATGAGCCGAAGAAAAAGCGAAAGCATAGAAAGCATACGATAAATGATTTCTATCAAGGTAATAAACTCCATAAAGAAAAGTACGGTTTATCGAGATAGATAATCCCGAATACTACAAGAAGGACAACGGTTATTGGGCGGTTCCAGAGTTTTTAATGCGAAAGCCGACGCCCGAAGAACGCAAAGAAATTATAGTTAACTATATCATAGCGCATAACGGCAAATATATAGATATGCTTGCGCTTGCGGACAAGCTCTGTATATCCGAGCGGCTAATGCAAATGACGTTAAAGAGTTTGCGTGAAGAAGGGCTAATAGAAGTCGTACATACTTTTAGTGATACGGGCAAACAACTCAAAAACAAGTACAGATATATCGGTGCGCCGGGTGGAAGGTACGGAGCAGGTTTAACCTTAGATATGCTCTATGATACGGAAAACAAAGCGGGATTCAGAGACTGGGATTGGGAAGACTATAAGTTCAAAAGAGACGGTTCATGGTACGATTCGGATGATTTAGACGATTATAAAATAGACCGCAGATATTTAAGACGGGAATATCTGAAAAGGGCAAATATAGACGAATCTTACGGCGTGAGAAATGCAAATTTTTTTGTTATACGTTACAGTTCTTGGATAAGTAATAAGGACAATAAGCCGACTCCCCCTAATCATATAAAAATAAATCATTTGACGGGAGAAACGTATGACGACCGTCCGGGAAGCTATTCTTCGGACGGAACAAAAAAGTACGAGCTTGAAACTTTAGATAAGATATTTGTATTTGCATTGTTCGGTGTAGTGTTCGCCGCAGAGTATAACGGAGAAAAAGATAATCCGCAGATACATCTGTTTGATTCACGAATAGACGAAGACTATATAACTTTTTCCTATTGGGGAGATAACATTTTGCATTTGGTTTGGGATGCCGATGACGACAGAGAAAACCATTTGGAGCTGATAGGCGAATTTACAAGTAAATAGCTGTTGAATATGCGTAAGCCGCACGATAGATTTCGTGCGGCTTATATTTTTTAATAAATTTTTCAAAAAAATACCCTACAAATAGGGGCGAAATTTAGCATTAGTAAGTGAAGGGGTTTGAATAGATACGTTTTGAGGAGGTGGTGCGTATGCGCTAATTACAAGACTTGCAAGCGGTCGTTAAACGGTTGCATTCTAATAATTTATGGCGCAAGCAAAACCACACTTTTGCGCCAGCGCAACCCAATTTGCGCATACTTGCGCCTCAGTAGGTGAAGTGGGCGCAATAGAAATAGACAGAAGTATGTTGCAAAACTACCTGTTGACATACGTTGATAAGGGGACGATACGAATGGCGCACAAGTTGTTCCTTATACTCAGATGTGTATTCGATATGGTTGCGGACGATTACAACATTTCTTCGCCTATGAAAAAGGTGGTTGTGCCTAACTATCAAAGTAAAAGCGGAACGGCGTTCACTTACGAGGAAGATAAGAAGCTTGTAAACCATTGTCTTGCAGATCTCAAAAAAGATACTTCTCACGCATTTCTCGTGCTTTTGTATGCAGGGCTCAGGCGAAGCGAGCTTGCAAGCCTGAAAATCATTGACGGAACGTGGCTCGAATGCGAAACGAGTAAAGAGCGTATGGGTAAAAACGTAGTCAAACGTAAAATACCGTTTACGCCGATGATGAAACGTATGTTGCCGTATATTGATTTCAAAAAGGCAAAGAACGTAAATTTGAACACTTTGCAAACAACTATGAAGCGGTTGTTCCCGAATCATCATTCGCACGAGCTAAGGCATACGTTTATTAGTAGGTGCAAGGAGAGCGGCGTTTCGGGCGAAGTTGTAAGCATTTGGGCGGGACATTCTTTGACAGGTACGATAACGACAACCGTTTACACACATTATTCAGACGAATTTTATTTGAAGGAAGCTCAAAAAGTGGACTATATGCAGTTGGATTTTAACACTTAAACCTCTGCCAATTCCCAAAAAACTCCCAAATCGGGGTAAAAAAGCCCCAAAATCGCCTATTTTTAGACAGTTTTGAAAAACAGTCAAAAAAGAAAGACACTATATATTGTGTTTCTAAATCGAAACCTACAATATATAGTGTCTATGGCTGGGAATAGTAAATGCAAATTGAACTTTTTCAGCTTCGTTAATTATTGCATTAAAAAGGCGAAAAACTTAGTACATAAATCGATTTTTATTTGCTTTGTACTAATCTAATAAAGTCGTCCGTTTCTTTTGTAAATATATCATCAAAAAAATAATTACTTGAAATTTCGCAATTTTCTTTTAATTTATGTACGTTTAATTTCTGTCCATTATATTTTACTAAAAGTTCTTCTAACTTATTTAAGGTATTAAATTTATAAATAAAGTTTTCAAAGTTATCAATACCAAATAGGATTAAATTATTTGCGTTAAAATATTTTGGTTCATATCTTGATGTTATATCAAATAAAATGCAGTCTTCTACATAAATCAAGTCATAATTTACAATTATACAAATTATTTCTCTTTCATCTTTAAATTTTTTAGATGAAAAGTCTAATTGTTTCATAGCATCTACAACATTGCGCTCAATAAAATTATTTAAAGATTGAATATCTAAATTTTCAAGTTTGGCATTTATACTTGCAACGCCAGATTTTACTTCTATTATAAACAAATAATTTTTGCTACTAATAATAAAATCTGCTGATTTTTCATCTTTAACGCGAGGAATTTTATTTACATTCGCTTTTCCGTATTGTTTAATTAAAATTTCAAAAACGTAGTTTTCAAAAATTTCCCCAAATTTAACCACAAAAATATTTTTGCTAGAAGATTTTTTGTTAAATTCATCTTTTAAAAGCCAACATAATTTGTCTTTAAGATTTGAAACTAAATTGCAAATACTTGGTACTAAATATTCGTCAAGTCCTGTATGCAAAATAGGTAAGACATCAAAAATTTCTTTATTATTCTTTGACCTGCTCACACTATAAGTAATAGACAAATCATCTAAAATTGTTAAATATAAATCTTGGTCATAAATAGTGTTTAATATTAGTTTATCAGTTAAATTAGTAAAACTGACAGACAGCAAAGCAATTATACTTAAATATTTACAATATGTTTTTAGGTCTATTTGATATCTTTCATTTATAATAGTGTTTAAACTTATTGAGTTTAACTCTACATTTTTAAGCAAATGGTAATTTCTATTAAATCTGTTAATAAACAGATATTGTGTAACTTGATAAATTGCCTGCACTTGCATATGACCATACAGAATTGGCGTTAAAATGTTTTGAGATGTATCTGCATAATTAAAATCTGCGTACTCTGCTTCAATTGCCTCAGAATAATTACTATATAGAAGGTATAAATTCCACGCTTCATCTTCGGTAATGTTAGACCTATGGTCGTTGAAAAATGTACTATAATAGATAATATCCTTGAAAAGCCACGGTCGAACAAGCACCTTTGTTGTAGTATAACCATTATAAAATGTTTTGGTTAAAGGTTCATCCTTATGATTTTTAAAGTAATATCTATCAAACGAAGCAAACATTTTCGCGACTTCACAAGTAGAATATTTTTTTAATTTTGAATTAAAAATTTTAAAGAGTTCATCACTTTTTTTCATATATTAATTATACAACTTTAAATATCAATAGAAAAGTAAATAAAACATAAAACGCCTAAATTATAATAGATATTTTAGAGAATTATCAATTAAACAAATTCTATTCACCATGTCTTTTATCGTGGCACTTTTTACATAGCATTACACAGTTATCTATTGTAGTATGACCGCCGTCCGTCCAACGTACTTTATGATGAGCTTCCATATCTTCTATTTCAAAATGTTTACCACAATCGGCGCATTTTTGATTTTGTCGCTCATAAACTTTCCGTTTTTCTCTTGTATCAAACGCGCGAATACTTAGATATTTTTCGTTCCGTGTCAGTATGTATTCATAAACACCTTTTTGATTTGTTACATCATCGTCCTGCAAAAGTGTTTTAATCTCTTGTTCTGTTGCGATAGGGTTTAAATTATCATCTTTATGTGCGTTATACATTAAGCCCCATTGCAAACCAGCCATAAGACTTTTGCGTTTATTGGGAAACGTTTTTTCTATCCATTCAATAACATTTTTATAATAATTTATAATATCATCAGCGTTTTCGTCGTGTTGATGTAAAGCCATATAATCCTTTATATTTTCAAAACCATCTCTATCAGAAATCCAATTTAATACTGTTTCAAGATATTGTTGACGAATAGGTGAACCTGTCATATAGTCATTAGCCATATTGTATGCCGTGCATTGCGGTTTAGAGAAAAATAACTTTGCTGCTGATAACCATGTCCCCGTATAAGATGTATTCAATATTTCTTGGGCAGATAAAACTTTTCCTGCAATATTAATTATTGTAAACCATTCGTGTATTTCGTTTGGCGTTCCCTCGCAAATATAAATATCGAGAGTATAATCAAGAAATGATTGCCTTTCCACAGGGTCTGTAACATTAAAAAAGTATTTATGGTCAACACTGTATGTTTGATAATCATCTGCCGCATACCTGCAAATAGAAATTGTGCGTTGTTGTCCGTCCATTAATTCGTAATGGTCATTACCAACTTTCGACCAATACATTATATTGAGCGGAAAACCTTTTTTAACTGAACGTATAACTTCATCACGTTCTTTTCCAGAATAAACGTATTCTCTTTGATATGCAGGACGAACGTCAAGTTTTCCGCCGTAAGCTACAACGCCCTCAATACCGTCCGCACCTTTTTCTTCGTAGCCGTTTATTAATTCGGCAATGGAAATTTGTGTTCTAGTAATAATCATAATTTTTTCTCTTATTGTATTCTTTGAATTGCAATTCGCTTGTATTTTGCTTTGCCATTTATTATTGGTTTAGCTAAATCTAATTCATTACTTTCTGTACCGCCATCAAATTTTCCCAATATTTCAAACTGGTCAACACAATGATAAGCAAGATATGTAATAGGTACACCTATTACCCCGGAATAATCATCTGGAATTTCTTTATATTCTTTACAATCTATTGCATCGTAGGTTTCATATTTTGGATAATCGGTAGCATTATAATGTTTATACAAATCTAACTGTTGGTGTCTTTTTTCAATATCAATATTGGTAAACCAACAGATATTACCCATACGCCGCCACTTTTGACCTTTATCATCTTGTTTATAATCAGTGTTTTTTTCTTTATAATATTCTGGGACTTTAAACCAAAAATGTCCGCTATTATATCCAAGCCAAAATTGATTATTTTTAAAATAATGAAAGATTTCCCTAAAAGTAACGTGATTTATATTTCCTAATACAAGAAATTTTTTACCACTTTCTAATACGAGAGGTAAAAACTCTTTCATCAAAGAAAAAGGGGGATTAGTAACAACAATATCACATTCATTTAAAAGTTCAATACATTCATCAGAACGAAAATCGCCATTGCCCTGTAAAGGTGTTTTTACATATTCTGGTAAAGCAATTTGATTTCCTTTATCTTTACAGACTATTTCAAATTTATAACTTTGTCCTTCTGATACATAGTGAGTTGTAATAAGTTTTTTAATACCCAACCTATGAAAATTTAATTGGAAGTATCGAAAAAAATTACTTGTATAACCACCAAGGTCATCACCTAAATGGTCAAAACCATCTTCGGCAATCGCAGGGTCATCAGCGTTACACAAAACTTTTTTTCCCTCAAAATACTTGCGGTAATGCCATAATTCATCTTCGATAGTAGAAAGCTGAGTGTAAAACTCATCTGTCTTTCCTGCTCTGGACATTTGAAGATTGCTGTTTGTTGCCATATCTTTATCCTTTTAAGTAACAAATATATAGCAAATTATATCACTTATGTAGCCTATTTGTCAATACATATGGGTTTTATATAATTTACAAATGTGTTACATAATAATTTCGAAAGGTAAATTAATATGGACATACTTGAACGCATAAAATCTTTACAAAATGAGAGAGGTTGGACAAACTATCAGCTTGCTCAGGAAGCGGCTATGACACAGTCAACATTGACAAATATGTTTACACGGAAAACTTTACCGTCTTTAACAACTTTAATAGCAATTTGTGAAGCATTTGAAATTACATTATCCGAATTTTTTAATGAAAATCAAACAACTATTATTTTGTCAAATGAAGAATTAGATATTATCAATTCATACAAAAAACTGACAAAAAAGAATAAAGAAATAATCGCCACGCTATTAACTCTTCTTAATCAATAGATTAAACAAAAATTTTAAATGGCACTGTGGCGGGTGCTTGAATAAATAAACCGCAACTTTTGATTGATAGCCTTGTGAAAGAGATAATCGTTTATGACGATAAGATTAAAATAATTTGCAATAGTCCGTTAAAAACTTTTAAAGACGACAATGACAAAACAAAGATTAGTCCTGATGAAAATCAGGACTTTTCTTTTTATACTACAAAATATAACTGTTCTTTCAAAGACCCCCACAAATCACAGATTACAACATATATGTTTGAAATAGAAATGTACATATAAATAACGGCTAATTTATTCCACGGTGCTATTGACTGAAACTTTTCTTGCGGTGTGTATAAAGGCAAAATAAGGGCGAAACACGCAACCCACTGAGATAAATCTCGGTGGGTTTTGGTTTGCCTTTGGCGCACGAGCCTAACACACCGCAATTCCAGTCAATAGCCTTTCGCGGCATAAAGTAGCCGTTTAAAATATGGAATTGTAAGGGCTTTAAATTAAGAGTGAATTATTTACAGTTGCAACAAACGAAAAGCCACAGGGTGCAAATTATGGGCTTATACGAGATAAAAAAGCAAAATAAAAGACGCAAACTGATTTTGGTTCAATTTGCGTCTAATATGGCTGGGGTAGCTGGATTTGAACCAACGAATGACGGAGTCAGAGTCCGTTGCCTTACCGCTTGGCGACACCCCAAAAAGCTGTTAAATTGTTATTAAGAAAAGCTAAACTTTCGTTTCAACTATCTGTATAACGATAACATTATATATGACGTCAGAGAAAATTTCAAGCGTTTTTGAACTGTTTTTAAAATTTTTTATATAATGAAAAATGCCGCCGCACTTAACGTGCGGCGGTATTTATTAATCGAGAGGGCGTTTTGCCTTTTTTGTGCGAAGTTTTTTTGCACTGGTTTTGTTTGTAAAAGCAAGAATCTGTTCGGTTGAACCGAAAGCAAGAATATGGTCTCCGTTTTCAAAAACGTAGTTGGGACTGGGGGAGGGGACGATATTTTTACCTTTTTTGATAAGCAGTATATTTATGCCGAACTTGCCGCGAGGGTTTTCGTCGACAAGCGTTTTGCCGTGCCAACTATCGGGAATGACAATTTCGAAAATCGAATACTCGGAGTCGATTTCGATATAGTCGTAAACTCCGTCCGAGTTGAGTTTTATGGCAAGCTTTTCGGCAATGTCGTGATTGGGGTAAATGACCTCGTCCGCGCCGACGCGCAGAAGGAACTTACGCTGTATTTCCGTATTTGCACGGGATACTACCCACTTGGCTCCCAAATCTTTCAATATGGAAGTAATTTCAAGCGAGGACTGAAAATCATCGCTTATCGCAACGACGCAGGCGTCGAACGACGGTATGTCCATTGCCTTTAAATTGTCTTCGTTCATACAGTTGGCGATGAGCGCGTTTGTGTATTTTGGCGCAAGCGCGTTTATAACCGATTCGTCCTTGTCGACTATCATTACGTCGTCGCCCATTTTCATAAGCCTTTCGCCCAAAATCGTACCGAAACGGCCCATTCCTATCAATAAAATAGATTTCATTGTAACCTCATTATCCTATAAGCAAATTATCTATGGGACGGCGTATTTCAGCCGTTGCCTTAGTCTGTCCGAGCGCAAGCGCGAGCGTTAAAATTCCCACTCTGCCGGCGTACATTAAAAATATAATTATAACCTTTGACGCTGCATTCAGGTGTGTGGTTGCGTTAAGCGTAAGTCCGGTATTGCTGACTGCGGATACACATTCAAATAAAACGGATTTAAACGGCAGTGAGGGTTGAATCGTGCATATCGCAAGTATCGCCAAAACGAGTATTGCCAAGCACGCCGCAAGAATTGCGAGAGCTTCCGAAAGGGAGGAATAGGCAATTCTTTTTTTGCCGATATTTATGTCTCTTTTGCCGCGGAAGGCGGCAAGCATACCCATTATAATTATCGTGAAAGTACCTATCTTTATGCCGCCGGCGGTCGAACCGGAGCCGCCGCCGATAAACATAAGCACAACAGTCAAAAGGTAACCGCTGTTTGAGAGCGAAGTTGTATCGGTAGAAGCGAACCCTGCCGTTCGCGGCGTGACAGCGTTGAAGAACGACGCAAGCAGTTTTTCGCCGAAATTGAATTCCGCATAAGTCGGGTTGCTTCTCTCGAACAGTAAAAACAGGGATGTTCCGATGAGTATCAAAGCGGTGTTGACGACGAGAACTACTTTTGTATTAAGCTGAAACTTTTTGAAGTTGAATTTACAATCGAGTATATCGCCCCAAACACAGAACCCGAGTCCGCCCAAAATTATCAGCGCGGATACGGTAAGCGTGACGAGAGGGTCGTTGACGTAAGCGGTAAGCGATACGAAAAGCCCCGTTTCGGTATTGCCCATCAAGTCGAACCCTGCGTTGCAGAACGCGGAAATAGAGTGCCATACGGAAAAATATATTCCGTTGCCGGCTCCGAAGTCGGGTATGAAGCGTATCATTAAAAGCAGTGCGCCGACCGTTTCGCAAATAGCCGTTCCAGCCAAAATTCTGAGCAAGAGAATTTTAAGCCCCGAACGCGTTCCGCGGGAGTCAAGCATAAGCGCGTTACGGTTGCTCATACTCATTGACCTGCCGAATATGAGGAAAGCCGCAGAAACGAGGGTCATAAAGCCGAGTCCGCTCATTTGTATGAGCAGTAAAATGACTATTTGCCCGAACAACGTCCAGTGCACTGCGACGTCGTAAGGAGTGAGCCCCGTTATGCAGACGGCGGACGCGGCTGTGAACAGTGCGTTCAGATATGTTGTTTCCTGTCCGTCTTTGGTTGCGAAAGGAAGTATCAAAAGTAAGCTTCCTATGATGGTTCCGCCCAGATACAGCAGGGCAAGCAACTGCCAGACGGAAAGTTTTCGCCTTTTAGTTTTCATAATTGTCAAATGTGATTCCGTAAATATGTATGCGGAATAATATCAGTTTAAATTGAAGTGCGGTTAAATGCATAAGCTTATATAATTATAAATATTTGCTTTTAAAAAGTCAACCATTAACGCCATTCACTAAAAACCCTTTTATAACATATTGTATAGATAGCGAGGTGAATTATATGTGCGGTATCGTAGGAATGACGGGCGAACGCGGCGCGGCAGGCTCGGTATATGAAAGATTGAAACTTCTCGAATACAGAGGTTATGATTCGGCCGGAGTTGCCTCGCTTGACGGCGGAAAATTTTTTGTCAGTAAACGGCGCGGCAGGGTATATTCGTTGGGCGGAGAAATAAAGCATTTGCACGGGCATACCGCTATCGGGCACACGCGTTGGGCGACGCACGGTAAACCTTGCGACGAAAACGCGCATCCGCACGTATTAGGTAAGTTTGCGATAGTGCATAACGGAATAATCGAAAATTACGCCGAACTGCAAGAAAAATATTTTAAGGGTGTACAATTCAATTCGGAAACCGACAGCGAAGTTGCAGTGAGGCTTTTGAATTATTTTTACGATAAAGACCCTTTGACGGCAGTGAAAAAGACGGTTGATGAAATAGCTGGGTCGTATGCGCTTGTGGTTATGTGTGCAGACTTCGACGGCATTATCGTGGCTAAGAACAAAAACCCCGTCATTATCGGTTACGGCAACGGGGTGAATTATTGCGCCTCGGACGCGCCTGCGCTTGCAGGGCTTTGCGATGACATATCCGTTTTATCCGACGGCGACATTGCAGTGCTTACCGACAAAAAAATTGAGGTATACGACGGGAATCTTGAGCCCGTAATGCGCGAAAAATTAAAAAATCCCGCGCTGTGCGCCGAACTTGATTTGGGCAGTTGCCCTCATTATATGCTTAAAGAAATAAACGAAGTGCCCACGTCTATAACGAAAACCTGTCAGGCGTTCATATGCACTTATGATAATATTAAAAGTTATCTGAGCGGGATAAAACGTATAATTATTACGGGTTGCGGAACCGCGTACAACAGCGGACTTATAGGCAAAAGGTATTTTGAAAGCTTTGCGCGTGTTCCCGTCGAGGTTGAAACGGCAGGCGAGTTCAGGTATAAAAATCCTGTAATAGATAAAAAAACCGCGGTAATTGCAATAAGCCAAAGCGGAGAAACCGCAGACACGGTTGAGGCGGCTAAACTTGTAAAGAGTTTGGGCGGAAAGGTAATTGCGGTCACAAATTCGCCGTATTCCGAACTTACGAGAGTAGCCGACGCGGTCGTTCCCGTAGAGGCAGGGCAGGAAATTTGCGTTGCCGCAACTAAAAGTTATACGGGGCAGATAGCTGCGCTGTATCTGCTTGCGTTGACGCTTTGCGGCGGTGACGTGGAAGCAGGCGCGAAAAAACTTGTTGCGGCAAGCGAGCTTTGTTTTCAATTAATTCAACGTCTGGACATATGTACACTTGCGGACGCGTGCGCCCGTTCGGACGGGGTGTTCTTTCTCGGCAGGGATTTGGACTGCGCCGTTGCGACGGAGGGAAGTTTAAAACTGAAAGAAATTTCTTATATCCCCAGCGAGGGATATCCGGCAGGAGAATTGAAGCACGGCACGCTTGCGCTTATTGATATAAGAACGGTTTCGGTCGTTATAATCACCGACGAATATCTTGCGCCAAAAAGCTTAAACGCAGTTGAACAGATTTTATCGCGCAAGGGAAAAGTGGCTGTGGTGACTAACATTAAAGACGTGACAAAGAAGCTTGACGGCAAAGTAAACATTATTGAAATTCCCGATTGCGACAAATATCTTTCGCCGCTTTTATCTGCGGTTGTCGTCCAGCTTTTAGCTTATAAAACTTCTCTGCTTTTGGGGCGCGACCCCGATAAACCGCGCAACCTTGCCAAGAGCGTAACGGTGGAATAGGTAAACGCCCCCGACCGGTTGGGTCGGGGGCGTACGTTTATTTGCGTGAGTTGATTATTTCTCTGTAAACGGATTCAAGTTTTTCCATATCCATAGGTTTGGCGATGTGCGCATCCATTCCGGCGTTAAAGGAATTGTTTATATCTTCCGAGAATGCGTTTGCGGTCATTGCGATTATGGGTATAGATTTGGCGTCGGGGTGAGCGCATTGACGTATTGCCTTTGCCGCGTCGTAACCGTTCATAACGGGCATCTGAATGTCCATTAAAATGCCGTCGTAGTAACCTTTCGGCGAGTTTTCAAACATTTCAAGCGCGATTTTTCCGTTTTCGGCAACGTCGCACAAACTGTCGTACATATCCAAAAGTTCAACCAGAATTTCGGAATTGAGTTCGTTGTCTTCGGCGGCAAGGAAACGTTTGTCTGCCAAAGCTTTTTTGGGAACGCTGCTCTTTTTTTCTTCCTTATTCTTTTGAAGGGAACGGACGTTGAACTTCAAGTTTGATACGAAGAAAGGTTTTGGCAGGAACGCGTCTATGCCTGCGTTTCTTGCGCTGTCTTCAAATTCGCTCCAATCGTACGCGGTAAGCATTACGATAGAAATATCTTTAGATACGGACGCGCGTATTTTCTCCGCTGTGGAAATGCCGTCTATGCCGGGCATTTTGAGGTCAATCAGAATAAGGTCGAAATCTTCGCCGTCGGCGTGCTTTTTCTCAACGAGGGCGATAGCGTCCTCACCGTTTAAAACGTAGCTTGCCTGCATACCCGCGTCTTTCAGCGCGGCGGTTACATTCTCGCAAATATCTTCGTCGTCGTCCACGACAAGGGTGCGCGTTATGCCCATCTCGTCCCAGAAGCCCGTATTCACGTCCTCGTTGTCGATTCTCAGTTCAAGCTCGACGGTGAAGGTGCTGCCTTCGCCCTGTTTGCTTTTCACCGAGATAGTGCCGCTCATAAGGTCTACGAGGTTTTTGGTTATCGCCATACCCAAGCCCGTGCCCTGAATGGAGTTGACGGTGCTGCTGACTTCGCGCGAGAATGGGGTGAACATTCTTTCGAGATATTCTTCGGAAATGCCTATGCCGTTATCGGTAATCGTAAATCGAAGCCGCGCAAAGTTTTCGTTTATCTTTGGCAGTTCGTTTATATCCATTCTTATCTTGCCGTATTCGGGAGTGTACTTTATTGCGTTTGACAGTATGTTAATGAGTATTTGGTTTATTCTCACTTTATCGCCCAAAAGGTTTTCTTCCTTTAAGTCGTAAACGCAAATATCAAAAGTCTGATGTTTATTGTCGGCTTGCGGACGCATCATAAATCCGAGTTCGTCTACGAATTCCGCGAGATTGAATTTCTGCACGTTGAGCACAAATTTGCCGTTTTCAATCTTACTCATATCGAGTACGTCGTTTATAAGTCCCAAAAGGTGCTGACCGGAAGTGTAAATCTTGTTGGTGTATTCCAAAACCTTAGAAGGCGTTTTCGCGTCGCGCTTGATAAGCTCCGTAAAGCCGAGAATGGCGTTCATAGGCGTGCGTATGTCGTGCGACATATTTGAAAGGAATACGCTCTTCGAACGGTTTGCCGCTTTCGCGCTTTCCATTGCGTTTTTAAGCGCGGTTTCAGACTGTATTTCGGAAGTTCTGTCCGAAAGCAGAATTATAAACTTATCTATGCCGTCAATGTTGGTTCTGTAAATGGTCTCTATAAAGTGCTTAATCTCGCCCGTAGTTTTGTGTATACGGTTGTGCTTGTAGGTTTGAGATTGTCCCTCGGGCAGCTGTTTAAGCTGTTTAAGTCCGTTTGAAAGCTCGTCGTCGTATTCCTGAGTTGCAATTGCATCGATGCTTTTTTGAATTTCTTCTTTGCCTATGCCGAGAACGCGAGGGGCGTTGGGGCTGACGTATTCAAGCGAATAGTCTTTCAGCGATAAAAGCATATAGACGTCGCTGGTAGTATTTGCAAGCAGTCCGAAAAGCTGTTCGCGGTATTTAACTTCGGTTTCGCCGGCGATAATTTTCTTGCGGTAAATATAGGTTACCAAAGTAAACACTATAAATATAATGAAAATTAAAAGCACTATTACGGTGAGCGTCTGCGAAGTCTGCAAAACTTTGTCAACGTGGCTGACGATTGAGGAGTTGGGTACGAGCGAAACGAGATAACTTTGCACATTTTTCAACGGAACAAAAGCAAGTATCCGTCCGCCGCCGTCCGAAGTGAGCCTGAGCGCGCCTCTGTTGCCTTCGCTCATAAGCGTTTGAAGGTTGGCTATTTCCTCATCGGTGCTTCCGCTTTGTTCCAAAAGGTCGGTTAGGTTGGCTGCCGTGCGGTTGCTGTTTTTGTGCGAGGGGCGGACTATTATGTCGCCGTCGCCGTCGACAACGTAGGAAAAGCCCGTGTCGTGATAGAACGAAAGCGAAAATTCGCTTGTCAGATAGTCCATAAGCTGACCCTTTCTGATTATCGCGCTTTTGCCGTCCTTAAACTGAAATTTTTCGTAGTAGCCGAGCGTAAGCTGACCTGTATAAAAATTGAGGTACGGTTTGGTAATTCCGCCGTCGCCGTAGTCCTTTAAAAAGTTTGTAATTTCAATCTTTGAAAGGTGAATGGGGTCTTGCTCCGATATGTAAACGGTACCCCCGTCATCATCGTAAGTAATAAGCGAGTACAGCCCGTCGCCCAAAGCGTAGGTATCCAAAATTTTCAAAACCTGTTCGTCGTCGGACTTAAACTGTTGCATACCGTCGGAAATTTTTTCTACGATTCCGCGTTCCTGCACGGCGTAAGTTTCAAATGCGTGTCCGCCCTGATAGGTGACTTCGGTCAAATCAAGGACAAGTTGGTTCCAAAGCGCGCGTTCCATTCTTTGCAGATAGAAATATCCAAACAGTGACGCTCCTGTGCAGACGATGACCGCAAGCACGCAGAAAATTATCATTTTATATCTTTTCAATATATAGATAAGCTTTTTCACTTGCCGTCCTCCTTATAGGCTGTAAGCAGACCGGCAAGTTGCGCTTTAACTTCGTCCGCGTTCCGTCCCTTTAAAATCGATGAAACGCATTTATCGAGTATAGCGTCGAGGGGAACCGAAAGGTTACTGTCGGAACCGATTACGTATTTGCCCTTTGTAAGATAGCTTGCCGAAGGGATTATTGCAGAGTCGGAATTAATCTGAGTATGTCCGTTCAATACGGTAAACCTGCTTTGGTTTTCGTTAAGTTCCAAAATCGTCTGCGGATGAGTGAGTACGGAGACAAGCTTCTTCGCCTCGTTTTCGTTTCCGCCTTTTTTGACGCTCACAAGCGAATCGGTCTGCGCTACGAGTACGCTTGCGGAATCGAGTACGGGATAGGCGTGTATGCCGTAACTTAACGTTATGTCCTGCTTTTTTAAGCTGTATTTTAAAGAGGAGGAGGCCCAGCCCCCCGTCACCATAAACGGACGGGTGCCGTTTGCAAACAGGTCTAAATCACCGCTGAGGTGCGCCGTGAGCGCGGCTTCTTCAACGTCTATCCAGCCGTTATCCAGAATAGTGTAAACAAGGTCTATTCCATCGTTTAACGGTCGGGTAAGAAGTAAGGGGTCGGCATTGAACTTTGCAATCTCTTTTGCGGTTTCGGCGCTTGAGTACACGCCGAACATTCCGCGCGCAATAATGAGAGAGCGCAGGGAGGTTTGATTATTGCTTATAATGGGAATTATGCCCTGACCTGCGAAATAATTGCAAACTTCGGTAAACTCCGAAAAGTTGCGCGGAACCGGTTTGCCGTGCTTTTGCAATAAATCGTAATTTACGTAAAGCCCGTAAGTTGAAATGCCCGTCGGCGCGGCGTAAATTTTTCCGTCCGCGCTAAAAAGCTGACTGCGCGTAAATTCGTTGTAGAGATTTACGTCTATTATATCCGTTAAGTCTGCAAGCGAATCGTGCATAAAAAGCAATCTGTCGCGGTCAATCATAAACAGGTCGTCAAGATTGTTCGTTCTAAAACGGGTGTCAAGCGAATTCCAGTATTCTATTTCTTCTGCATTCTCGTAAAAGGCGTCTCGCCCGTCAATCATATACGACTGAAGCGCGTCCTCGATTATCAGCAGGCTGCTGCGGTCTGTTCTGTGTCCGTAAAAGCTCAGCGACGTTTTTGCAGTCTGTTCGTTTTCTTTTTCAAGAATGATTATCGACCCTCGGTCTCCGTTTCCGCAGCCGCCTATAAGGCAGGCACAGACAGCCGAAGCAAGCGTCAGGGCTAAGATTCTGTTTTTCATAATCTTTATTCTATCATACATACAGTCAAATTTCAATTATTTTGCCGATGTTAATTTTTTTAATTGTCGCCGTTCTTTGCACCGTAAACAATTGACCTTTGAAGTAAATAAGTCTATAATGTCTGTATGAAATTCAAAAAGATACTAAACGATTCATTAAGTTGGCTGAAATATTTCTGTTTCAATTTTTTCAATAATAAATACGCGCGCGAGGGCGCAAAGCGCAGTTCGGCAAACGTCATAGTCGGCGTTATAATTGCTGCCGTGCTCATATGCGGAGGAATGACGGTGGGTTATAACACTTCGTTCGACAAGCGGTATGAAAGCGCAAATAAATTCAAGCAGTTCGTATATACCGCGCTTAAAGACGAGGATATTTCGGTTAAAGACGGCAAACTTACGCTTTCCGCCAAGGACAGAATCGAAACGTTTTCGGATGAGGACAGTCCTTACAGCATAAACGGCTATCAACTTGTCGTCGACACACGCCCCGCGGGCGAAGCTTACGACGATTTTACCATAGTTTGTACGGACGACGACAAAAAAGAAATAAGCTACGATAATTACTATAAACTTTCCGAAAGCGACAAGATGAAATATTCGCTTTCCTTGAAGTACAGCGGAAAGTTTTTGGATACGCAGGTCAGGCAGGAAGAATACCGCGCTCACCTCGACAAAGTTTCCGATAAGGACGGAGGGGAGTATAAAGCCGGGATAGCGAACGACTATAATATAATTAAGGAAAGGGAAAGCCGCGGAGAGCTTACCGGTTACGACCTGTATAACGCAATTTACAGGCTTTATGCCCGTTCGTATTATCCGTCGTTTGATAAGATTGAAAAGTATGCTTCGGTTCCCACGCTGCGTTCTTATTATATAAGTGAAATTTCACAAAAGAATTACGGCAAATTTTTAATTTTGTTTGACGAGCTTTGCTTTTTCTCGTTTGTTGACGATGACGGTATTGCGGTCAGCTTTTCCGGCGGTTATCCCGACGGCGAAGCTGCGGTGTCGGGCGAGGACGCAATAGACAACTTGCTTTGCGGCGCATTTTATAAAAGCGCCGCGCGGAATTTCCTTGTTTTTGTTTCCGATATTATAGTTTCTATAATTATTTTTGTTATAATCGCCCTGCTTGTTTCGTTCTCGTTAGTCGGATTGTGCAGTAAGCAAAAACTTGAATATTCCACTTCGACGGGCATATTCAATATTTTGGGCGGTTTCCTGCCGGTCAGCGCAATCGTTGCTTTTATTTTCGGTGTGTGGATGCCGTATTTTCTTTCAATTAAAAGCGCGTACCTTGCGGTAAGACTTATTTTCCTGGGTATTGTATTAATTCGTTTCGGCGTGCTTTTGGCAATGGACATAATTAAAGTTAAAAAAGAGACGAAAAACGTTCCTTCTGCGGAGCGCGTTCAAGACCCGTTTGAGGTTTCGGAGGAAAATAATAATGATGAACAGTAAAAGAATTTTAACTATGCAGGATTTGTCCTGCGTTGGACAATGCTCGCTTACAGTGGCTTTGCCCATACTTTCGGCGCACGGCGTTGAAACGTGCGTGCTGCCTACGGCGGTACTCTCCAACCACACTATGTTCAAGGGGTGGAGCTACCTCGATTTGACGCCCGAAATTGAAAATATATTTGACAATTGGCGCAACAATGAAATAAAGTTCGACGCGTTTTTGCTCGGTTATCTCGGCAAAGCCGAACTTATGGATATTGCAAATAAATGCTTCGATGGATTTTCAAACGACGGCGCGCCCGTAATTATCGACCCCGTGTTCGCCGATAACGGAAAAATTTATACGGGTTTCGATGCGAATTACGTTGCAAATATGCGCAAGCTTATCAAAAGGGCAAACTACGTTTTGCCTAATATTACCGAAGCCTGTTTTTTGACCGATACGGAATACCGCGAGAACTACGACGAGGAGTTTATTTGCTCGCTTGCGAAAAAACTTACCGCTTTGACGGACGGCAAAATAATCCTGACGGGAGCGGAAGTCAACGGCAAGATAGGGGAATACATCTATTCCGGCGGCAAGGGCAAACTTATTCTGCACGAACTTCTTCCTACTAAAAAGCACGGTACGGGCGATATATTTGCTTCCGTGTTTACGGCGCACCTTTTAGACGGCTGCACGCTTGAAAAGTGCTGCGACCGCGCTGCGCTTTTTGTGCGCGAGAGTATAAAAATAACACGCCCCGAACACTTTTACGGAGTGGATTTCGAGCAGGTTTTAAAGAAAAAATGATTAAAAAGCGTTCGCTGATATTTATCCGCGAACGCTTTTTGCAGTCTGAATGTACGTTCAAAATTTTGTCTGCGATTTTTAATATCACTATTGACAATGTAATAATTATAGATTATAATAAATTAGTATTTAAAATAAAACAGGGAGAAAATATGGACATTAAAGAAATTTTAGGCAAATGCGACCACACTTTGCTTTCCGTTACCGCAACGTGGCCGGAAATCAAACAGGTCATTGACGACGGTATTAAATACGGTGCGGCATCGGCGTGTATTCCGCCTTGCTATGTTGACGAGGCGAAAAAGTATGCAAACGGAAAACTGGCAATTTGTACGGTTATCGGTTTTCCTAACGGGTATAGTTCTAAGGACGTTAAAGTTTTCGAAGCTTTTGACGCCGTTAAGCACGGTGCGGATGAGATTGATATGGTTATCAACATCGGCGACCTGAAAGCGAAATTTTACGATAAAATTCAAGACGAGATTACCGCCGTTAAATCGGTTTGCGGCGATAAGATATTAAAGGTAATTATAGAAACCTGTCTTCTTACCGAAGAAGAGAAAATAAAGATGTGCGAGATAGTTACTGCCGCCAAGGCGGACTATATAAAAACTTCCACCGGCTTTTCAACCGCAGGCGCAACGCGCGAGGATATTGAAATTTTTGCAAAGCACGTCGGCGAGGGAGTAAAGATAAAAGCCGCAGGCGGAATTTCTTCAATTCAGGATGCGGAGGACTTTGTTTCGCTCGGCGCCGACAGATTGGGCACTTCACGCATAGTAAAAATAGTTAAGGAGGAAAATCTATTATGAGTAAACATCCCAACGTTCCCACACCGCATATAACGGCAAATTACGGCGACTTCGCCGAAACGGTGCTTATGCCCGGCGACCCTTTGAGGGCGAAATTCATTGCCGAAAACTTTTTGGAGAAAGCCGTCCTCGTCAATAACGTGCGCGGCGTAAACGGTTATACGGGCTACTATAACGGTAAGCGCGTTTCGGTTATGGCTTCCGGTATGGGTCAGCCTGCGATAGGTATTTATTCGTACGAACTTTTTAATTTCTACGGCGTTGAGAAAATTATAAGAATAGGTTCATGCGGTTCGTTCGACGAGGATTTGCACGTCCGCGATATAATAATAGCGCAGGGCGCTTGTACCAACGGCAACTATGCAATGCAGTATAATCTGCCCGGCACGTTCTGCCCCATTGCCGATTTTTCGCTTATAAGAAGGGCTGCCGAGCTCTGCGAGCAGGCCGGCGTCAATTACAAGGTCGGCAATATATTCTCATCGGATATGTTCTACGACGATGCGAACAGCGGTATGCAGTGGGCTAAGATGGGCGTGCTCGGCGTTGAAATGGAAAGCGCGGCGCTCTACTGCAACGCGGCGCGTGCAGGTAAAAAGGCGCTCTGCATCTGCACTGTAAGCGACAGCTTCCTTCACCCCGAAGAAAACACCACCGCAGAGGAAAGGCAGAACTCTTTTACCGCAATGATGAAAATTGCTTTGGAGTTGGCGTAAAAGTTTAGGGGGAGAAAATGTCAAAGAGATTTTTTTTAATAGTTTTGGACAGCTACGGAATAGGTGAACTTCCCGACGCTTACAAATGGAAAGATGAGGGCAGCAACACTTTGGGTGCGATAAGAAATCACCCCAACTTTAAATGTCCCGAGCTTGAAAGAATGGGACTTTTCAATATCGACGGAGTCGGCGGAGGAGTAGACGCGCCCAAAGCAAGCTACGCAAAAATGAGCGAGCGGTCTATGGGCAAGGATACGACTATAGGACACTGGGAAATTGCCGGAATAATTTCACCCGAGCCACTGCCTACCTATCCCGACGGCTTTCCCGACGATGTTATTAAAGAATTCGAACAAAAAACAGGCAGAAAAGTAATTTGCAACAAGCCCTATTCGGGTACGGAAGTTATAAAGGACTACGGGCGCGAACACGTGGAAACCGGTGCGCTTATCGTCTATACTTCGGCGGACAGCGTTTTCCAGATTGCCGCGCACGAGGACGTCGTTTCCGTGGAGCAGCTTTATAAATATTGTGAAATTGCGCGCGAAATGCTTGTCGGCAAGCACGGCGTGGGCAGAGTTATCGCGCGTCCGTTCAACGGCGAATATCCCTATTCGCGCACTTCGAACAGGCACGATTTTTCGCTTCTGCCCCCTTCGGACACTATGCTTAACGTCTTGCAGCGCGCAGGATATCAGACCATTTCCGTCGGCAAAATTTACGATATTTTTGCCGGCAGCGGCGTTTCCGAAAGCAACCGCACAACTTCTAATGCGCACGGCATGGAAGTTACCAAAAAAATTCAGAGCAGAGATTTCGAAGGACTTTGCTTTGTCAATCTCGTCGACTTCGATATGAAATACGGTCACAGAAACGACGTGGCCGGCTATGCTGCCGCTTCTACGGAATTCGACGCGTTCCTTACTCAATTTATAAAAGATATGAAAAAGGACGACGTTCTTTTGATTACGGCCGATCACGGTTGCGACCCCGCAACACCGTCAACCGACCATTCGCGCGAATACACGCCTATGCTCATTTACGGCAATAAGATAAAGAGCGGCGTGAATTTGGGTACGCGTTCAAGCTTTGCCGACATAAGCGCAACAGTGCTTGACTATTTCGGTGTGGATAAACAGGGCACGGCAGGAGAAAGTTTTTTAAAAGAGGTGTCAAAATGACTGACAGTAAAACTTTAATGAATTTGGCGCAAAAGGCACGTAATATGGCTTATGTGCCCTATTCGCATTTTCGCGTAGGTGCGGCTTTGCTTGCAAAAAGCGGAAAAGTTTATTTGGGCTGCAACGTTGAAAACGCGTCTTATCCTGTTGCCAACTGTGCGGAGAGGACGGCGCTGTTCAAAGCCGTATCGGAGGGCGAGCGCGAATTCGAGGCTATTGCCATTATAGGCGGCAGAGAGGGCGAAACGGCGGAATTCACAGCCCCCTGCGGAGTTTGCAGGCAGGCTCTCGCCGAGTTTGCCGACAAAGATTTCAGATTGATTTTAGGCAACGAAGAAAAATTTGCTTCGTATTCGCTTGACGACGTTCTGCCGTTTGCGTTTACAGGTAAAAATTTATAATATGAAAAAGCTGCTATTTGCACTTTCGCCGTTTTTGTTATTACCGCTGTTTACGGGTTGTGCACAATTACATAAACACTCCGACGGCAACAGCGACGGAATATGCGACGGATGTCAAAAAAAGATTTCGGTAGAACTTTCGTTCTATGCCGTAAACGACCTGCACGGCAAGTTTATGGACTCTTCCGCGCAGCCCGGTCTTGACGAGTTTACTACTTATATGAAAGACTTGTACGCCGACCCTGCCCGTGAGGAAATATTACTGGCTTCCGGCGATATGTGGCAGGGAACGGTAGAATCGTCTACCAACAAGGGCAAGCTTATGACCGAGTGGATGAACGAGCTTGACTTTGCGTCTATGACGCTTGGCAACCACGAATATGATTGGGGTGCAAACGTTCTTATTCCCAACAGTCAGCTTGCGGAGTTTCCGTTTCTCGCAATAAACGTAACCTATAACGGCGCCCCCGTGAGCTACTGCAAAAGTTCTGCCGTAGTAGAAAGGAACGGTTTTAAAATAGGTATAATCGGCGCGATAGGCGACTGCCTCAGTTCCATTTCGGGCGATTTTACTTCGGGGCTTGATTTTGCAACCGGCGCTAAATTGACTGCGCTTGTCAAATCGGAAGCCAAAAAGCTCAGGGACGGCGGCTGCGATTTTATTGTGTATTCCATACACGACGGCTACGGCAAAAGCTTTTCCGCTTCCGGCGTTAACGAGGTTTCCTCGCGCGATATTTCAAGCTATTACGACGTTTCTCTGTCTGACGGCTGCGTCGATTTGGTTTTCGAGGGGCACACTCACCAGCGTTATATTTTAAAGGACGAACACGGTGTATACCATTTGCAGGGCGGCGGTGAAAACAGTTATATAAGCAGTGCGCAAGTTTCATATAATTTAATAACGGGACAATGCAGCGTGCAGCCGGCACTTATTTCAAGCGGCGTTTATGCAAGTGAGTCTATTAAGGACGACCCCGTTGTCGGCGAAATTTTCAATAAATATTTTCCCGACGATAATCCCTATACAACCGTTTTAGGCAATAACGCCGAAAACAGAGACTCTTACGAAGTTTGCTCTCTGCTTGCAAAACTCTACTACGATAAAGGCATTGAAAAGTGGGGCGATAAGTACAAAATCGTACTCGGAGGCGGTTACTTAAAACTGCGCAATCCGTACAGAGTTGACGCGGGAAACGTAACCTATGCCGACCTGTTTTCTGTTTTGCCGTTCGATAATGAAATAGTACTCGGCAAAATAAAGGGCAGAGATTTAAAGCAGCAGTTTATAAATAATGAAAAGTATACAGTATTTACAACGGTAAAATTATCTGAAATTGCAGACAATTCAGATTACTATATTATAGTTGACAGCTATTCGTCGACTTACAAATATAACCGCATTACGGAAGTAGAACGTCTGGGCAGCGGAACTTATGCGCGTGATTTACTTGCCGACTATATTGCTTCGGGCGGTTGGAAATTTTAAATTAAAAGGGGAAAAAATCAATTATGAGAATGTATGACATTATAAAGAAAAAACGCGACGGCGGAGAACTTACCACTGAAGAAATCAAGTTTTTTGTGCAAGGCGTGACTGACGGGAGTATCCCCGACTATCAGATTTCAGCGCTGTGTATGGCTATTTATTTCAAGGGAATGACAAGCAGAGAAACGTGCGACTTGACTTTTGCCGTCCGCGATTCCGGCGACAGACTTGACTTTTCGGGTATAGACGGCATACGCGTAGACAAACATTCTACGGGTGGAGTGGGTGATAAAACGAGTTTGGTTGTTGCGCCTATCGTGGCTTCACTCGGCGTAAAAGTTGCAAAAATGAGCGGACGCGGTCTGGGGCATACGGGCGGTACTATCGACAAGCTTGAAGCGATAGAGGGCTTTAATACCACGCTTTCGGACGCGGACTTTATGAAACAGGTAAACGAACTCGGGTTCGCCATTGTAGGACAGAGCCGGCAGTTTGCCCCTGCGGACAAAAAGCTGTATGCACTGCGCGACGTAACGGCAACCGTAGACAGTATGCCGCTTATCGCCGCAAGCATAATGGGCAAAAAACTTGCCGCCGACGACGATTGCATAGTTTTGGACGTAAAGACCGGCAGCGGTTCTTTTATGAAAACGGTAGAGGCAAGCAAGCAGCTTGCAAAGTTAATGGTTGATATAGGTAAGAGCGCAGGCAAGAAAATGGTTGCGCTTATAACCAATATGGATAGACCTCTCGGTTATGCGATAGGCAACGCGCTTGAAGTTATCGAGGCGGTTGAAACCCTGCAAGGCAACGGGCCTGAGGACTTTACCGAAGTGTGTCTGACCCTTGCGGCGCATATGCTTTCGCTTGCAGGAAAGGGCAGTGTGGAGCAGTGCAGAAAGCTTGCCGAAAAAGCTGTTGCGGACGGAAGTGCGCTTAATAAGTTTATTCAGACGGTAGCTGCGCAGGGCGGAAACAAAAAGCTTATTGAAAACACGGCGAATTTTGCAAAGGCCAAGTATTCGCATTCCGTAAAAAGCGTTAAAGACGGTTACATAGGCAACGTTGATACTGAGGCGTACGGCCTTTCTTCACTTGCGCTGGGCGCAGGCCGCAACACCGTAGAAGACGAAATAGATTACAGCGCAGGCATAATATTAAAACGCAAAACGGGCGACAAGATATCAGTAGGCGACGAGATAGCAACTCTTTACTCTAATGACAAAACTGCGTTTGCAAAGGCGGAAGAAATTTTGCTTTCCGCAACAGAAATCTGTAAAAATAAACCTGCCGAAGAACCGCTTGTATACTGCATAGTTGATTAAGTCGCGACAGCGGTAAGACGGTCAAAAGATAAAGACAATTAAGATACAACGGTTAAACGTAAGGTTTACGTGCGATTAGCGTAATAGTAAGTCAAAAGAAAAGGCAATTAAGATACAACGGTTAA
>CAJTQE010000018.1:15342-27608 GCA_910578655.1 uncultured Christensenella sp. | reverse complement strand
TGCGTTTGTTTACAGCATACGAATATGAGGAAAACGCCGTAAATAAATATTTTGAAACAAAACAAAATCCATCTCGCATTCTGTTTGCAATAATGAAAAATGGGAAACCGATTGGAGAGTTGCAATTAAAAAACATAAATCGAACAAGTCGGGAATGTACATTGAGCATACATTTGCAAAATGATAGTGTGAAAGGTAAAGGATATGGCACACGTGCAGAGCAGTTGGCAATACAATATGCCTTTGAAGTGTTGAATATGGTCGCTGTAAATGCTGATACGATTATAAAAAATACTCGTAGTCAACACGTGCTTGAACGAGTCGGATTTAAGTTTATTAGAGAAGAATACGGTTTCAAATATTTTAGATTTGAACGTTAAATTTCAATTTGACGTGCAGTGAAGTCAGCTAAGCGGTTTAGCAATAAAGATACACGGCTGCGGCGACACGCCGCTAAATTTCAATTTGTCTTTCTAAATAGTTTGTAGTAAAAAGCTCTCGAACGATATGTTCGAGAGCTTTTGTCCTCGCTTGAAAGTATAACTCTTAATTTTTAGTTTTTTAATTCGCTATGGGAAGTGCGCTTTCGCCGTCCGCTGATTTTTTAATTACTCAAATTTTTGACCTGCAATTTCAAAAGCGAATTTTCGTCGCTCAAACGTTTTATGACCTGCGTCAGACGCTTGTTCTCCTCTTTAAGTCCGCCGGCAAGCCTGTCGTATAAGTCGTTTATCTCGTTTTCAAGCTTTTTACGTGCCTCGTCGGAAGAATTAAGTCCGCACTCTTTCATAAGCTTGTCTATGCGTTCCGGCTGTTTTGCAAGCACGTTGCGGTACTTATTTTGGTACCTTAACATCAGCTTGGAGTCGCCGCCGGACAGGTTTTGAACGGCGCGTCTTACGGAAATTCCCTTGCTTTTTTGCAGAAGTATCGCCTTTAAAATTTTGTCCGTCTCGCCGTCTGAAAACTGAACTATCTTTTCCGCTTTCAGATTGGTTCCGTTCAAAATTTCTTTAACGCGGCTGTCGCCGCTTGAACGGAGCAGCGCGTAGTAATAATTTCTCACGCTGCCCTTTGCCCTGCCCGTCTTTTCGGCATATGACGCAAAAATGCCGGAGAGCGTGTTGCCGGAATTTATTCCCTCGCAAACGTATTGTACAAGGCTTTTCGCCTCTTCTTCGGTGTAGCCGTTAATTTTATTCATAAATGCCTCCAAATTTCTTTGAAGCAATTATTGACATAATTCAATTTATATAAACATTAAATATAACAATGAGAGTTTATTTTTTATCATACATTCCCGCTGTGCTGAAACTCAACGGAATGTATATCGGTGCGATAGACGGTTTTGAAAGGCGGATAGAGCTTGACCCTGCCGACCGCGTTTTTGCCGAAATTGTTCCCGACAAAAATCTGCACGGACTGAACTTCTTTTTGGACGAAGATTTTTTCAGATGTCCGCCCAAATTTTGCGACGTTTATTTAATGCAGGGCGATGCGCTTATTTATATCCGCGAATACGCCGAAAAGGACGCTAAAATAGAAGTAAAGCACCAAAGTCGGTTTTGCGGCAATCTTGTTACGGTTTTTGCTCAGGCAGGGCTTTACCTTTCAATTGACGGGGCGGAATACTCCCTTACTCCACTTCCGCAGTCGTTTAAAAATTTCACCGTTAAAACGCATACGCTTGCAGGCAGAGAAGTTTTAAGCATTTCAAACGGCAGACATCTTATTATAATTTCAGAAAGCGGAAAAATAATTTTCAAAAATGCGGCGCACGAATACGAAATTTCCGACACACTGAAAATCACAGCCGAGTTTGAAACCTGCACGGCAGCGCAGGCGCATTGCGAATACGGCTACGACGGCGAAAGCTTAAGCCTTATTTCAGCAGTGACCGAAGAACTGCGTCCGCCCGAAAAAGAAATTTTGCACTTCGCTTTTTTTGAAAGTATTTTGACCGCGGCGGACTGCGAAAAATACCTCTCCGAAGAGCTGAAACCCAAAGCCGCTAATTTAAAGGGATATCTCGGTCAGTTTGTCGGGGTTACTGTTCCGCCTGAAAAATTTTATCTGGAACACGGCAATATAAATGCGGCAGGGCTTGTATATCCCAAATCGGAAAACCTTTACGAAATCAAATACTTCGCCGTCGACCTCGCAGACGGCAAAATCGACAACCTTTATCCCGTTT
Source organism: uncultured Christensenella sp. (assembly GCA_910578655.1). GTDB lineage: Bacteria > Bacillota > Clostridia > Christensenellales > Borkfalkiaceae > Coproplasma. The sequence continues at coordinate 25,414 of CAJTQE010000018.1, read as the reverse complement.
CTTAACGCTGTTCATAGCACTTAATTAAACCGCCCGGGCGGTACCTTTACTTTATTAATATTTTGTAATTTCAACGCTTCTGATAATCAGCGGCATCGATATAAGCGTAAACGATTCCTCGATTTCCTTTCCGCCGTCGCCCGCAAACTTGTCCTCTTTGTCAACCTGTGCAGCAACTGTAGTAGTAAATTTTGAAGTTGAGCTGAGGGACGCATAGTCGTTTATTGCATCCATTAAGTCTTCCAAAGCCGTCTTTGCACCGTCGTTTTTAAGCTGACCGAACACGCAGTATTTGTTTGCGTCGTACTTGGAACTGTTTGCAACCTGCATAGAGAAAAGGCTTGTCGCGCAGTTGTTGCGGTAGTCACGGGGCAAAATCTGATTAAAACTGTTGTTTACGACTACGTTCTGCTTAGTATCTTTTTCATAGTACATCATTTTAAGCGAGCCGTAGGAAGCAGTAAGCCCCTTATCGCCGTCTATCTTGTGACCGTTTTCCGAAAATTCACCGATAAGCGTGGGCAATGCGTCGTCAACCGAAACTATTTCTTCGCCCTTAGTATTATATATAGACTTAGAATACACAGACGCCGAAAAAGCTCCGGACTTAATACCTTCGCCAACCAATTCGTAGTACGCTTTTTCCTTGCAGTTGTCCTCAAGATACTCAACCATCCTGCCGCTGTCGTTGCCGGAACTTGCATAGGACGCTTCGTAACCGACCGTGTCGGAACTATCATAACTATACGCACCCGTTATCCAGTCCGCCGAAGAATAGTTATGAATTATTACGTCGTTATAGAAACCTGCGTCTGCAAGCTCGATAAAATGCTGCACCGTTTGAGGATACATATTTCTATAAAGCGTATATTCTATCTCGTAAATCTTTGAATTAAAACTTACGGAAATTTTTGCGTTGGGGTGCTTTGACTGAACCGTACAAGCCGAGACCGTTGCAGAAATCCCGACAGCCGCCGCAAGCGCAAACGTAAAACACAAGTTTTTTATTTTCTTTGACATAAAAAGTCCCTCTTAGTTTTGTACAATGTTACCATATTATTTTACTTTTTATTGTAACGACTGTCAAGCAATTTATTTACCATAAACAAAAAAGGCTTCCGCTGACAGCGGAAACCTTTTAATTGACTTATTATTCAAGAACTGCGGTTGCACCAACAGCTTTAAGGTCAGCAACTATCTTGTCTGCCTCTTCCTTAGCAACATTCTCTTTAAGAACGCCGCCCTTTTCAACTGCCTGCTTAGCCTCAACAAGTCCAAGACCCGTGAAACCGCGTACAACCTTGATAACGTCGATTTTCTTGTCGCCGCAGTCTTTCAGAACTACGTTGAACTCGGTCTTTTCTTCTGCCGCTGCGGGAGCCGCTCCGCCTGCTACGGGAGCTGCTGCTACAGCTACGGGAGCTGCTGCCGATACGCCGAATTCTTCTTCAAGTGCTTTAACAAGCTCGTTAAGCTCTAAAACCGTCATTGATTTAACTTCTTCAATAAATTTCTTTACGTCTGCCATTTTTTATAATCTCCTGATTTTTATAATTTAATTTATTTGCGCTTTAATAGGTGCGCCGACCTTTGTTTTAAATTCAGCCCTTCTGCTGTGCAATGCCGTTAAGCACACGCACAATACCGGAAAGTAAGTTGTTGAGTACACCTGCGAAGTTTGCAACGGGTGCCTGCATAGAACCAAGCATCTTTGCAACCAACTCTTCTCTTGACGGCATGTCCGCAAGAGCCTTTGCCGCAGCCTTGTCACAATAAGCGTTATCAACAAACGCACTCTTAACTACGATTTTACCGTCGTAAGTTTTAGCGGCTTCGCCCATAACCTTTGCCGCGCCCGTTTCGTCTTTGCCGAAAGCGAACGCCGTCGGACCGTTGAGATCCGCGTCAAAATCTTTAAATCCCAAATCGTTGAAAGCTTTTCTTACAAGAGTATTCTTATAAACCTTGTATTCGCAATTCGCCTGTCTGCATTTGTTTCTGAGTTCGTTGACTTCAGCAACGGTAAGCTTGTTGTAATCAACCAAAACAACCGATTTCGAATTTTTAATCTTTTCTAAAATCTCTTCAACGACGACTTTTTTAGCTTCAAAATTAGCCGACAAATCTTATACCTCCATTCAAATTTTTAAAAGAATTCCCTGCCGCCATAGTGGTAGCAGGGATATAAAGCATAATAAAATTGCACTTTATTTTCCTTCACCTCGTCGGGATTTACAGCCAAGCCACCCGATGTCTATGGCAAACAAAAATTATTTACTTGTATATTATATCGCAACTTTTTTATAAAGTCAACCGATTTAGCCCTTATTGAAGTTAACTTTTACGCCGGGGCCCATAGTCGAAGCAAGGGTTACGGATTTAATATACTGACCCTTTGCCGTTGCAGGTTTTGCCTTTACGATAGCGTCCATAAGAGCGTTGAAGTTTTCGGCAATCTTTTCAGCGCCGAACGACTTTTTGCCGATAGGGCAGTGAATGATAGCGGTTTTGTCAAGACGGTATTCAACTTTACCTGCCTTAACTTCCTGAACCGCCTTTGCAACGTCCATAGTAACCGTACCCGACTTAGGGTTGGGCATCAAGCCTTTCGGACCCAGAACCCGGCCGATTCTGCCGACAACGCCCATCATATCGGGGGTTGTAATCATAACGTCGAAATCGAACCAGTTATCTTTTTGGATACGCTGTATCATTTCTTCAGCGCCGACGAAATCAGCGCCTGCAGCCGTAGCCGCGTCAGCCTTATCGCCTTTTGCAATGACGAGCACTTTCTTCTGTTTACCGGTACCGTTGGGAAGAACGAGTACGCCGCGAACCTGTTGGTCGGCCTGACGGGGGTCAACACCGAGACGAACGTGAAGCTCTATAGTTTCGTCAAATTTTGCTTTTGCCGTATTGATTACCGTCTTTACGGCTTCGGTTATTTCAAATGATTTTGTACGGTCGTAGGAAGCTACGCTTTCCGCATACTTTTTAGCAAGTTTCATAGCCTTATTCCTCCACAGTAACGCCCATTGAACGAGCGGTTCCTTTTACCATACTTTTTGCAGAATCCAAATCAACACAGTTCAAGTCGGGCATTTTCGTCTTTGCGATTTCTTCAACCTGAGCTTTTGTCAATTTACCTACCTTATCCCTGTTGGGACGCGCACTTGCCGTTTCCAACCCCAAAGCCTTTTTAATAAGTACGGGCGTGGGAGGGGTTTTAAGAACGAAAGTAAAGCTTCTGTCCTGATAAATAGTAACTACGCAAGGGATAATAAGTCCTGCCTGGTGTGCGGTTTTTGCATTGAATTCCTTAGTAAAGCCGGGTATATTGATACCGTGAGGGCCAAGCGTAGAACCTACGGGAGGCGCGGGGGTTGCTTTACCGGCAGGAAGTTGCAGTTTTACAACCGCAGTAATCTTTTTTGCCATAAATATATTTCCTCCGTGTGGTTAAAACGAATTTGCCATTAAAAAGATTTAACAAATTCTCCCACATTAATAACTAATTAAAATATTTGCCGCAGCGCGACACCGCAATGCGCAGCATATCGATTATTAAACTGCGAAGATGCAAGCAGTGCCCAAAGCGTGAGGATAACCCGAAGAAGTGTACATTGACGTACACGCCTGAGGGTTGCCGCAGCGTGACACCGCAATGCGCAGCATATACGCAGTTTAATCTGCTATTTTTTTGATGTTTGAATATTCAACGTCCACATCCGTCTCTCTGCCGAACATATCAACGTTAATCTTCGTTTTTTGGGCGACGTCGTTTATCTCGATAATCACGCCGCTGAAACCTTCCAAAGGACCTGAAACGACTTCAACCCTGTCGCCGACAGCAAACTCACCCTTTTCGACGACGACCGTTTCAAGGTGCATTTTGCGGATTTCATCAGCGCTTAAAGGAATAGGCCGCCCCTGAGGACCGACAAAGCCCGTTACTCCCCTCGTGTTGGTTATCCAATACCAAAGCTGGTTTGAATAAATCATTTTTATAAACACGTAGCAGGGCAAAAGCTTTCTGTCGACAATCTTGCGTTTGCCGTTGCTCTTTTCTTCGATAGTCTGTTCCATAGGAATCTTGACGTCGAAAATCATATCCTGCAAATTGTTATTTTCAATAAGCCTTTCAAGGTTTTCTTTTACCATCGACTCGTAGCCCGAATAGGTATGAAGAATAAACCAGCAAGGCGTAGTAGTAATGTCTACCATTAATCGATTCCTTTAATACCGGTTATCAGCCCCAAAAGTTCCTGCAAGCCGTAATTGATAAGCGTAGCAACGACGGTGAATGCGATTACCACCACCAAAACAACGCAAGTTGACTTTACCACTTTGGGAAAAGTGGGCCAAGTGACCTTTTTCAATTCGGAAAAGGTTTCTTTGAACTTTCTGCCCATTCTTACAAAGATGTTGGGCTTTTTTACCTTATCATTGCTTTTTTGTGCCATAAAAAAATCCTCCTCACAAGCGTTCACGAAAAATTACTCTGCAATTTTCCCGTGAAGTTGTTGCCGCGAAAATAATACGCCCTTAAAATTATATCGGGGACGGAATTATTTCGTTTCCTTATGCTCGGTGTGCTTTTTGCAGAAAGGACAGTATTTGGATATGGTAAGCCTGTCCGGGTCGTTACGCTTATTCTTATAGCTGTCGTAATTTCTGTGCTTGCACTCGGTGCATTCGAAAGTTATTTTAGCCCTTGTTGATGCTTTCATTTTGGAAAACTCCGTACAAAAAAATTACACCCCCGTTTTTGGGTGTAATGGAAGTTTAACATATAAAGCCGCGCGTGTCAATCGTTTTATCGGCTTAACACGTAATTTTTAAGAATGTGCGGACGGAATTTTTCCGTCCGCGCAATTTATCCGGCATTATGCTTATCGGCGTGCGCCCGTATCGATTTCACTAAACTTTCAATAGCGCGGAAAGCGCGCAAAAGCAATACCTAACGCGCAATATTTTTAACCGCCAAAGACCGCTTGCTTTTGAAATTTGCGCTTATCAATATACCGCAGAGGAAAACCAAAAGGCTGAGGGTCCAGCCGAGAACCTGCGCCCACACGGGATAACCGCCGTAAATTCCGCCGTCGATAAAAATGAGGTGACAGATGCCCCACGAAAAAAGCATACCCAAAACGGCGGGACTTAAATACTTTAATGAAAACACCAGAGGTTTCCGCCCCATTCTCAGTTTGCCCGAATAGCGGTTTATTTCACCTGCAAGGTTTATCTTTTTTACGTTTGCACCCAAAAGAGCGCACTCGAACACGCCCAATAAAAGTATATTGAAATAATTTAGAAAATGGTCGGCAACGTCAAGAACCACTACCCCCACGCCCGTTGAAAAAACTATGCACACCGCTGCGCCGACAAGGGTTATGACGGCGACGAGTTTTCTTTTATTCAAAGCGAATTTATCGGCAACGGGGTTTGCCACCGCCTCCACCATCGACGCGGACGACTGCAACGCCATCATTGCAAGCGAGGCGTAAAACAGCAGCCCCGCAACCGAATTCAACACGGTGTTTCCCGCGCCGAAAAGCTGAGTCAGCGCGACGGGATAGACCATAAACGCGGTAACTATGCCGGAGCTTGAAAACTTATCTTCGAGACCGCAGCCGTACAGCGTAGTAAACAGCACCACCGCCGACAGTACGGAAACCAAAAAATCCGACAGCGCGATAATCAGGCTGTCCTTTAAAACGCTTTCGCCGTCGGGAAGATACGCGCCGTATGCAGGCATTATGCCCACCAAAACGGACAGCGAAAAAAAGACCTGCCCCACCGCGCTAAGCCAAAGTTCGGCGTCCAGCAGCGCGGAAAAATCGGGAACGAACAGCGCGTACAAAGCCTGACCGCTGTTTGTATAGATAAGCCCCCTTATTGCCATAACCGTCAGCAGTCCGACGGGAATAAGCACCGTAAACTTAGCCGTTTTGGATAGTGAGTCGGCGCCGTTTCTCAAACAGAAAAACATTGCAAGCCACGCAACGATTATGCAGACGAGCACAAGCGGCGAAATACCGTCCGACAGCACGTTATCGAAAAAGTACGCGCCCGTTTCAATCCGCGTCATAGAGGTTGAATTAATGCAAAGCGGAACTATCTTTATCAGCATTGCTATTATCCAGCCGAGCATACCGGCATAAAGTACGGCAACGCCGAGCGAGTTGAAGCAGGAAGCCCAACCAAGCGCTTCCCCCTTTTTATGCAAGCTTGCCATACATTTGGGTGCGCCTGCGCGAAGCTTTCTGCCAAGCGCGATTTCCGCATTTAAAACGGGAATACCTATTAAAACAAGCGCGATTATATAAATGAGCATAAACGTGCCGCCGCCGTATTTCGCGCACAGCCCCGGAAACCGCAACGAATCGCCCAGCCCCACTGCCGCGCCCACGCACGCGAGTATAAACCCTCCGCGCGATGAAAATCTGTCCTTTGCCATATGCTCTATTATATAGTCGATTATGCCGAAAAAGAACGGCGCGGATATTTCCGCGCCGTTCAAATACCTTTATTCTTTGTCGCCGTGTTTTAACGAATATACTATATTCCAGATAACTCCCGTTACAAACATAATCGAAAACACAACGGTTGCTATCAGGCTAAGTCCAATAGCAGTCTCCAATACAGCGGGTTCAATTGAAAAAAAGATCTCTTTACTTTCTTCCACTCTGCCATTCGTACTGTGCATAATATAAATACTCGAATAAAAAATGAACACTTCTACCATAAGCAATATGAATGAAACAAATGCAGGCCAAATCATTTTCAGCAGCATGTCAATTATTCTTTTCATATATTATTATTCCTCCATTGAATTAATTACTTAAACCATACCGTTGCAAAAACCGTAAATATCTTTATATTCGCCTGCCCTTACAAACAAATCAGCTGTTCCCGTATCTGATACTGTTTTATAACAAAAACCCCTGTCTACATAATTTTTATTTTTACGTTTTTGCAAAAGTGAAACTTGTAGTCTTTATTTTACCCATCGGTCTGCCCCCTCTTTATCTTTGCCTTAATTATATCACTGAATTTTGTAAAATCAAGCAAGTTTTCTTTACATCCGCGCAATTTTATCTTACTTCGGCTTTTTGCCCTAAAAACTTAGTTATAGCCTTCCCCTCAAATGGAAGGCTATAAGTCGTTTATTCGTAATACAGTCCGAATATGATTGAGAAAAATACAAGCAAAGCTACGATAGGTATACCTAAAACGATTCCGCAGGTTATAAGCGCGATTTTACCGCGCGAATATTTTTTTGACTTTTGTTCTGCCTGTTTCACGGGGTTTCCCTCCGCTATCGATAAATCTTCCTTATCCCCATTTCGATTTGCTGAAATTTCCTCAAAAAGAAAATACTCGGGCTTAACATTAAAATACTGACAAAGCAACTTAAATTTGTCGGCCTTAGGGCTTGAAATATCATTTTCCCATTGGGAAACAGACTGACGGGTTACCCCCAATTTTTCCGCAAGCTCTTCCTGCGTTGTTCCCGTCTCTTTTCTTAAAGCTTCTATCTTTTTTCCTAAACTGTACACAAGCCACCTATTCCAAAGCTTTTAATTTTTTGATACATTTGCGAACGTATACAAGCACGAAGGCAAGCACGGTAAGCATAGCTATAAATACGCCCAGCGACACACCCAAACCGATAAGTCCGTAAATCGCCCTGTCTGCGCATATAAGAAGTATCAGCGAAACCGCGGGCAGCGCGACAGCGCAAACCGCCGTTACAATCACCGATATTTTTAAAATTTTAAGGGCGCGTTCCGCCTTTGCGGACAGCTTCTCCGCGCACTGCTGTTTTTCATTTTCTTCCATAATTTAATAAACCTATTTTATACTGCTTGATAAAATTGCGAGGTTTGCCGCAACGTCTATCTGCCTTACCTCAACCCCTTCGGGGGTTTTTAAAGTTGTGGGGGCAAAGCTTAAAATTGCTTTAACTCCGCTTTCCACCAACAAATCGGCAACGGGCTGCGCGTATTTTGCAGGCACGCAGATAATTGCAAGTTTTGCGCCCAATCGTTCGATTTGGCTTTTAGCCTCATTGATATCATAAATCGGTTTGCCCGACTGAGAAACGCCGAGCTTTTCCGAATCGCTATCGAACGCGGCAACAATTTCAATGCCGTAATATCCGAAACCGCCGTAATCTAAAATAGCTTTCCCTACCGCGCCGTAACCCACGATAACCGCGTGACGCTTGCCGTTATAACACAAAAATTCTTCTATCGCGGAGATAAGCTCCTCCCTGACGTAGCCGACGCGCGGTCTGCCGACGGCAGCGGTAAACGCCAAATCTTTACGGACAAGCACTTCGCCAAGTCCCAAAGCCTCAGCAATATGCCCTGAAGATACAAATTTTTCCGTCGCGGGCATACCTTTTAAATAGTTTAAATATACAGGCATTCTCTGCAACGAAATCAACGGAAGTTCTTTATACATAATTACTCCTTATTAAAGCCAAAGCGCAGCCGCGCCGAACGAACCGGCCGCCGAACCGAGTTTTGCCGTAGTAACCAGAACCGGGGCGTAACTTGCGGCAAATACTTCCCTGTCGAGAATTTTTTGCAAAGGCTCGGTCAGCCTTGCCCCCTCTTTTGATATTCCGCCGCCAAGCATAATTACTTCGGGGCGGAACGCGTTTGCAAGATTTACAAGTCCGCACGCAAGATATTCCACATACCAGTTCACTACCCTCTTTGCCGAAAGGTCGGTATCAGAAAACTCGAATGCGGTTTTGCCCGTCACCGTTTCAGAGGTATATTTACTCCACATAGCCGAACCCGTGTCCTCTTCCATTGCCCACTTTGTACGGCGTTTAAGCGCTGTTGCCGACGAATATGCTTCGAAACAGCCGAAACGTCCGCAAGAACATTGCGCTCCGCCGTATTTTATTACTGTGTGACCTATTTCCGCCCCTGCCGACTTGTTGCCCTCGAAAAGCTTCCCGTCGATGACTATTCCGCCCCCGACGCCGGTGCCGAGCGTAACCAAAATACTGTTTTTATAATTTTTCCCCGCGCCGAACTTCGCCTCGCCAAGCGCCGCGGCGTTTGCGTCGTTTGTTATTTTTATGGGCAGCGCAATTTTTTCATTAAGTTTTTTGACCAGAGGAAAATCAGCCAAGCCGAGATTGCTTGCCAAAACGACTACACCGTTCCGAGAGTCTATCACCCCTGCACAGCCTATCCCCACACCGACTATTTTTTCCTTGTTAAGCTTCATTAAACGGTTGCAAAGCACAGCCATTCCGTTAATTATGTCCTCACCCTTGACGGTAGTAACGCTGTCCTCACCGTAAAGCTTGCCGTTTTCATCTATGACGGCCCCTTTGATAGTCGTTCCCCCTACGTCAAGTCCTATGTAAAGCGCCATTTTAAAGCCCCCTTTAATTGATATTTTATTATCTATTATACTATCTATTGTATTCGTTGTCAAGATTAATATCGGAAGAGGCGGAACGCCTCTTCCGATATACTTAAATTATTAAGCAGTTGCCGCGTCGGGGAAAAATTCCTGCTTTGCCCAGGCAGGCAGATATTGCTGATAATTTCTGAAAACAAACACTTTCGATTCGTGCAGTTTGAAATTCTCTTCGCCCGTGACCCTGTTTTCAAAGTCCTTCTTCTCCTCGTTCCAGACAGGACTTCCGCCTGTCAGCGATAAATCGTAATATCCCTTGCGCGGAGTCGAGCCCTCAAACGTAAAGTCGTCCTCGCCGTATGAGGTGAATTTCATAGTACCGTTAACCATATTCCAGTAAACGTTCAGGTTAACCGAAATATTCGGGGCCTTGTAAATTCTTTCTATCGCGCCGGCAATGGGGTGGCCTTTTGCACCGTTCAGGTTGTAAGTGACGTCCTCTGACGGTTGCGTCCAGTTATACCCGTAGCTGCTTGCGCGTGCCGCGGAAATCGCCACTGCCTTGGGATTGAGAGTATCCAAAAGCTCCTGCGAATTAGACCCGTGCGAGCCGTGGTGCGACGCCTTATAAAGCGTTACGTTGGGCAGAGCCTCGTTGAGAAGCAGCTGCTTTTCCGAT
>CAJTQE010000018.1:0-15320 GCA_910578655.1 uncultured Christensenella sp. | reverse complement strand
TAAAAAATCTGAATTGCCTGTACGTAAACATCGTAGCAAGGGAATGGGGGTTGCTTGCGCCAGATTCGCTGTTGCCTATATAGTTGCCCGTATTCAGAATTTCAACATACAGCTCGTCGGTCAGATAGTAGCGGTTTACCGCGCCGCCTGTCTGGTTCGCGCAGTCGTAAGCGGAATGATACTGCATACCCTTGGGAATATACTTATCCCGAGTTGCCTTTACGTTGCCGCTGCCCACGCCGCCGTAATCTATCATAAGCGATATGTCCGCAACGCCGTCAAGGGCGTTGGCTATGCCGTCGATATGGTCGCCGTCGCTATGCGAAACCATAAACAAATCCAGTCTGTCGTCGGCAACCTTTTCTTTGAGAAACTGATTGATATAAGTGCCGTCAAGCTGCCAGCCGGCGTCAATAAGCACCTCCACGTTGCCCTTTTTTATAAATATCGAATCCGCGTATATCTGCGTCATCTCGATAAAGTATACTTCCAAAGGCTCGTCCTTGCCCTCGTTGCCTATGAATATGGGGTCATCCGCGCTCTTTCCGCTGCCTACGCCGAGCTGTTCGACCTTCTGCTTTGCAACTATAAACACGCTGTCGCTTGCGCCGCCGACCTCAGCCGTGATTATCGCGGTACCCTCGCCCTTTACCGTAACGGTACCCGTTTCCACGGAAGCAATATCGGGCTTAGAGCTGGTCCAACCGACATTCGGCGCAGAGCCGTCGCTCGCCTTTACCGTAAGCGCAATACTGTCGCCGACGAAGGCGTTAAGCTCGTCCACAGCATAGCCGTCCTTCGTTATCTCTATTGAAATCGGGTTTTGCGCTGCGTTTCCGCAGGCAGGCATTATCAGAAGACAGAGAGCAATAGCTGCCGCTATCATTACAAATAGTATTCTCTTTTTCATAATCGTAAACCTACTTGTATAGTCTGATATTGTCTATATTGACGTTGCCGTTACCGCTTGCTACGCAAATTCTTACGTTCTTCGCCCCATCGGCAAGAACTATTCTGCACGTCGAAAGCTCGTACGAGTTAACGACCACGGTCATTCCGCATTCCAGCCACTCGTTGCCGTCCGCCATTTTATACATAACCGTAACGACCGTTCCGTGCGACTGCGAGCCGTACGTAGCCACGTCGAATTCAACATAGTTGTATTCGCCTGCTACGGTAGTTTCCACCTTGCCCTGTTTTGCGCTCATTCTGCCTGCAAACGTACCGTCGGTATGGTCGCCGCCTGCCGCGGAGGAAATAAGCGTTCCCGTCAGTATCCAGTCGTTGCCGCCGAGCGTGACGGTATTCGCCGCGTCTACGCCCTCGCCCGTATCCTTATTTGTATAGCCGGGCTTCGTTGCCGACTGTCCGTACTGGTTGGGCTCCTCAGCGTCCTCGAAGTCAAGCTCTAACAGCTTTTCCGCATTGAAAGTCGAACCTGCCACGTTTACTTTAAATTCCTTGGTTGCCGTAGCAGTAGAATCCTCGTTATGCGTTAATGTAGCCGTAAGCGTAACTATCGTATCCTTTTCGGGGTGAGTCACCGCGCCGTCGTTTGCGATGACTGCGGCGTTATCACTGCGCCAGGCAATGTTTACGTCCGCAAACGCATCCGATACCGTGGGAAGTTTAATCGATAAATCGTCAGCCTTTATAAAGCCGGACACAGTAAGCGCGTCCTTCACTATATTTACCTTTGCTATGGGAGTAGGCTCGCTGACGGTTATATCGTCCGCGCTGTAAATAAGCACCTGCGGAGCCTTGAAGTTTCCGTTGCCGTAATGAGTCAGAACGCCCTTGAAGTCTATCGTGACGCCTGCAAGCGCTGCGGATAATTTCGCATTGATAGCCGTAAGCACGCTGCTTTCGAGATTGCCGGCGTCTACACGCAGGGTGGTATCCTTTCCGTTTACGGTTACGTTTACGCTGTATGCTTTTGTCGACGTGGTGGGCGTAACCGTTACTGTCGCCGTACCCGTTACCACCGCTCCGTGATAAGCCATAGTCGCTTCCTGCGACGAAACGTCCTTGTCGTCCAAGCTTGTTTCGGTTGCGGTAATACGCTCATCGAGCGCCTCGAAATACTCGACGTCGATGATTTCGTGCGCACCGGTACGGTACAGCCTCTTGCTGCCGCCCACGGCGTACACCTTACCCACCTCGACCGCAAATTGCGCCGAGTCCTGCCCGAAAACGTAGTAAGCGTCCTGTCCGTTCTGTATGTAATATGAAACCGAACCGCCACCGCTCGACGCGATATAAGTTACCGCGCCCTTTACCTTGAGGTTGGTTCCGTTTTCCGCTTCGAGATACTCTGCGTGAGTAGAGAAGGGAAGTTTGCCGTAGTCTGTCGACGGCGTCGTGCCGCCCTCTACGACCGTCAGCTTAATAGACTTCGTAACCGCAGCCGCGTTCTTTGCCGTTGCCGTAACGGTTACTTCGCCCAACTTAACTCCCGTAACTACGCCGTTCGAAACCGTAGCGGTCTGAGCGTCGCTCGTCGCCCAGATAACTTCCTGCGATGCGGTCGCAGGGCTTACCGTTGCGTTTACTTTCAGCGTAGAACCTATACCGACCTCCGTCGCGTTACCTGCGGTTGTAAGCGTTATGGATTTCGGCGTATTGTCTACGACTGGCGTCGACGGGGTTATAACTAATGCAAAATCTTTTTTAATTTCGGCATTTGCCGTACTTTTTGCCGTAATAATTACGTTGCCCGCAGCCTTAGCCGTAACGAGCCCTGTATTATTTACGGTCGCCTTGTCAGTGTTGCCCGACGTCCAGTCAACACCTTGCGGTGCATTTTCGGGTAAAACGCTTGCGGTCAGCTGCAACGTCTGTCCGACTTCTATTTCGGTCACGTTACCGGCTGAGCTTACGGTTATTCCCGTAACGGTCGCCTCGCATGCAACGGCGAATACAAGCGTAAACGCCATAGCAATACACATAAAACAAGCCAGCAGTTTTGAAGTTCCTTTTTTCATACCTTTCTCCTTATTTTTTTATTTATGCTGAATGGGGGTGTCGGAGAAAGTATCCGTCCGACCGACAGTCTACCGCAATTAAACTATCATCAGAGCTACTTTTTTTACTGTTTTTTTTAAATCAACGTATCAGGACTGTGTCCATTGATATTCTAACAGAGGTTAAAGAGCTTGTCAATAGGGTTTGCAAAAAAAGACCATAAAATGTTTGTTTTTTACAATTTGCACACAGCCGCTCTTGACGCAAAATAATAACGCGCCCTTAAAGCTTTACGCTTTAAGGGCGCGTTGGGTACTATTTTCTTCCCGTCGAGCCGAAGCCGCCGCATCCGCGTACGGTTTCGGACAGCTCGCCGCACTCGACGAACTGCGCGGTTATATAGGGAGTTATTACCAACTGGGCAATACGCTCGCCTGCGTCCACGCGCTGCGCCTGTCCCGAATGGTTGTGCAGCGCAACCTTGACCTCGCCGCGATAGTCGCAGTCGACTACGCCGACCTTGTTTGCCGGGGCAAGTCCCTTTTTGGTTGCAAGTCCGCTTCGGGCATATATCAGCCCGGCATAGCCGACGGGCAATTCGAGGGCAATGCCGGTGGGCACAACAACCGTTTCGTGCGGCAGTATCTCGATTTCGCCGTCGACGCACGCATACAAATCCGCGCCTGCGGCGTATTCGCTGCCGTAGGTCGGTATAAAGGCTTTTTCGTTTAATTTTGTTATATTTACTTTAACACTCATAATTACTGTTCTTTATCCCCGTCCCAAAAAATTAATTTATCTCTTTTCAGCGATTCCTTTACAAGAATAATTCTCTGGTTAGACGAACCGCGGAACCTGAGGTTCAAATCCTTCAACTCCTCCACAAACCGTCCGTCCACAAGCACGTCAAGACACCGCAGAATTTTTAAAACAGTATCGTGATCACCCTGCCTGCCGGTCAAAAGGTCGCGTTCGTAGTCGTAGCCCGTAAAGCACCACAGCGATTTTTCGGGATAACGTTTGCGCATTTTGCGCATAAAGGGGGCAAGCACTTCGGCATTTTCGGGTTCAAACGGATCTCCCCCCAAAAGCGTAAAGCCCTTTATATATTCCGGCGCCATAGCGTCGAGAATGCTGTCCTCGACCTCTGCCGTAAAAGGCTGACCGTAGCCGAAGTCCCACGTTTCCGGATTGAAACAGTTTTTGCAGTGATTTCTGCAACCGCTGACGTAAAGCGAAACCCTTACGCCGGGGCCGTTGGAAACGTCGTACCATTTTATTGTTGCGTAATTCATAGTACACCTAACATATTTTTGCCTGCATAAGGGCAATCGCCTTATAAGTGCAAAACACGGGCTTTGATTTCTTTTGTTTTACCCACATTCCAGAAGTTTTCGCCCAAATATCCGCAGGTGCGGCGCGTAACGTTCATTTTGCGCTGGTCTTTATTGTGGCAAACGGGGCACTCCCATTCATTGTCGTCGTTAATTATAATTTCTCCGTCGAAACCGCATATGTGACAGTAGTCGGACTTAGTGTTAAATTCGGCGTACTGGATATTGTCGTAAATAAACTTTACAACGTCTTCGAGTGCGGTAAGGTTGTGGCGCATATTGGGTATTTCAACGTATGAAATAGCGCCGCCCGAAGATATTTTCTGGAACTGGCTTTCAAACTTGAATTTGGAAAACGCGTCTATATTTTCGCGCACGTCAACGTGGTAACTGTTGGTATAGTACCCCTTGTCCGTAACGTCGGGGATAGAACCGAATTTTTCGGCATCGATTCTCGCAAAGCGATAGCACAGCGATTCCGCAGGCGTACCGTAAAGCGCGAAGCCGATATTCGTTTCCTTCTTCCATTTGTCGCAGTGGTCGCGAAGGGACTGCATAACTTTAAGCGCGAATTCCGCGCCGACGGGGTCGGTATGTGAAACGCCCTTGACAAGTTTGGTCACTTCATAAAGACCTATATATCCAAGCGAAATCGACGAATATCCGCCGTAAAGGAATTTATCTATCTTTTCGCCGGGCTGCAAACGCGCAATCGCTCCGTACTGCCAATGCACGGGAGAAACGTCGCTCGTTATGCCCTTCAACGCTTCGTGACGGCACATTATCGCCTCAAAGCAGAGGTTCATTCTGTCCTCGAAAATTTCCCAGAACTTATTTTCGTCGCCCTTTGAAAGTATGCCTATCTGCGGAAGGTTGACCGATACTACGCCCTGATTGAACCTGCCCTCGAACTTGTAGTTCCCGTTTTCGTCTTTCCAAGGCGATAGGAACGAACGGCAGCCCATAGGCGAGAAAACGTTGCCCTCGTAATGCTCCCTCATTTTCTTCGCAGAAATATAATCGGGGTAAAGCCTCTTTGACGAACACTTTACCGCAAGCTTGGTAAGGTAGTCGTACTTGCCGCCTTTAAGACAGTTGTTCTCGTCTAAAACGTAAATAAGTTTGGGGAATGCGGGCGTAACGTAAACACCCTTTTCGTTTTTTATACCATTATAGCGCTGTTTTAAAATCTCTTCGATTATCATCGCGTTTTCTTCTATGTACTCGTCGTTTTCGTCGAGATAGAGGAAGAGAGTTACGAACGGTGATTGACCGTTTGTGGTCATTAAAGTGTTAATCTGATACTGTATTGTCTGCACGCCTGCTTTAAGCGATTCCTGTAAGCGCATATTTACAAATTTGGTTTTCGTCTGCGCGTCTACGGTATCCCCGAACTGCTCGTCACACTGCGCGGCGTATTTATCGCGCGTAAGGCGCAGATATTTGCCGAGGTGCGCCACATTGACTGACTGCCCCCCGTACTGCGACGACGCAACCGACGCAATTATCTGCGTGGTAATCGTGCAGGCAGTCTGAAAAGATTTGGGACTTTCGATAAGCTTGCCGTTCATTACGGTGCCGTTGTCAAGCATATCTTTAATATTAATAAGACAGCAATTGAAAATGGGCTGCAAAAAGTAGTCCGCATCATGGAAGTGCAGCACCCCGTCGTCGTGAGCCTTTGAAATTTTTTCGGGCAGAAGAATACGGCGCGTCAAGTCCTTTGAAACTTCGCCCGCGATAAGGTCGCGTTGGGTGGACGCCGTGCGCGCGTTCTTGTTGGAGTTTTCCTCCATTACGTCCTTGTTCTTGTTTTTGATAAGCGAAAGTATACTGTCGTCCGTAGTATTGGCTTTACGAACGAGCGCGCGCTCATATCGATAGAGAATATAAGCTTTCATAAGATGGAACTTTTGCATTTCCATAAGCTTTTCCTCTACCATATCCTGAATATCCTCAACGAGAATACGACGGCGGTGGCGCGATGCTATGTCGTCGACTATCGCATTAATCTGTGCGTCGTCCGCCCTGTCCTCGAAGTCAACAGCTTCATTGGCTTTTTTGATTGCAGTTACGATTTTTACCCTGTCGAAATCTACGACCGAATTATCTCTTTTAATAACTTTCATTTGCTTGTCCTCCGAAAACGCGATAGTCAAGTAAAGTATAATACGCTTCCCTGTTAAAGTCAAGTGCGCCAAACACAATATCTTGTATGTTATTTTTTAACGAAAACACTATATTTTGTGTTTTAAAAAATTAACAATTAAACATTTAATTGAAAATTTTTTATATAAGTATACGAAAATAATCACAGAATAACTGAATGCGCCGCAGACTTTACGTCTGCGGCGCGTTTATCGCAAATAAGTGCTTTTCTCTTTCAGTCCTGATACGAATCGCCCAAATTCCCAAGCCATTCGTCGTAATGGAACATATCAGGTGAAGCGTTTCAGCCAGGTTAAATCGAGTTTCCATTCCGCAACGGCGTTGCGGCGGCGATGCTCCGCGTTCGCCTCTCCGAGTGCTTTGCGATAGTCGGCATAGCCGCATCCGTTCACTTTCATAAAGTGAACGCACGCCCGTTCCTCGTTCCCCATAAGCGAAGTGCGTCCGATATGAATAACCTCGTGACAGCTTTTACAGACGGCAACCACTGTTTCAAGCTTCTGCACACAATTCGCCTCGTCATAGCTCCACCTTTCGTGCGCCTCCGGATGCGCAGTCGGTGCGCCGCAAATCATACACTTGCCTTTTGCACGGGCGTATGCGTCCCTGCGCACTGCATTCCACTGCGCAGGCAAAAGAATACTTCTCAAATTAGAATACCAACAACTGTCGGGAACCATTTCAAAACCGAGTTTCATTTAATTTCCTTATAATACTCCGCTCATTATCCATCGGTTAATCAAGCGGCGCGTTTTACCTCGTTTGCGTTTGCCTGAGCGATTTTGCCCAGCCCTGCAAAAGAGTGCGTCTGCGTTCTTCGGACATATCGGGCGTAAAAATTTTACCCGTACGCACCGTTGCACGAATTTCTCCCAAGTCTTTCCAAATTCCTGCCGTCAGTCCGGCAAGGAACGCCGCGCCCAGTGCGGTTGTTTCAACCGTCTGAGGCCGCACCGTCTGACAATTCAAAATATCGGCTTGAAACTGCAATAAAAAATTATTCTTGCTTGCTCCGCCGTCAACGGCAAGGCGGTTAATCTCTATACCTGCGTCGCGCTTCATTGCCTCCGCCAGGTCTGAAACCTGATAGGCTATGCTCTCCAAAGCGGCGCGGACGATATGCCCCTTAGTAGTTCCGCGTGTAATGCCGGTTATCGTTCCGCGGGCTTCACCGTCCCAAAAAGGCGCGCCAAGCCCTGTAAATGCAGGTACGATATAGATTCCGCCGTTATCATCAACGCTTTCGGCAAGCGTTTCACTGTCGTCGGCGTTTTCTATTATTTTAAGTCCGTCCCTCAGCCATTGAACTACCGCTCCGCCAACGAAAACCGAACCTTCCAAAACGTAAGGCGGTCTGTCGGACAGCGACGCGCCAAGCGTGGTGACAAGCCCGTTTTCGCTTTTAACGGGCTTGTCACCCGTATTCATTAAAAGGAAACAACCCGTACCGTAAGTGTTTTTAAGGTCGCCCTCGTTGGTACAAAGATGACCGAACAGCGCGGCTTGCTGGTCGCCGACCGCACTGCAGATTTTTACGGGACTGCCGAACACACTTTTGTCGGTAAAGCCGAACTCACTGCCCGACGCCTGAACTTTGGGCAGCATACGGGCAGGAATTTTGAATAGGTTTAGAAGCTCTTCGTCCCATTTTAAGTTATGTATGTTGAAAAGCATCGTGCGCGCGGCGTTGGTGTAATCGGTTGCGAACACCGCGCCCTTTGTCAGGTGCCACATAATAAATGTATCGACCGTACCGAACAGCAGCTCGCCCTTTTCCGCACGCGCACGCGCTCCGTCAATGTTGTCGAGTATCCATTTTAGTTTAGTCGCCGAAAAATACGCATCGGGTATCAGTCCGGTTTTTGCGTAAATAAACTCACCGTGTACCGCTTTAAGTTTTTCGCAGTATTTTGCTGTTCTGCGGCACTGCCAGACTATCGCGTTGCAGACGGGTTTGCCCGTCTTTTTATCCCAGACCAGTGTCGTTTCACGCTGATTTGTAATACCTATTGCAGCAATATCCTCTGCGGTTATATCAGCACGGACGACAGCTTCCGCCACAACTGCCATTACAGAACCCATTATATCCTGCGCCGAATGTTCCACCCAACCTGCCTTAGGATATATCTGTTTAAATTCCTGCTGAGCGATTGCACGGACGTGCGCGTCCTTGTCGAAAATTACCGCACGCGAACTGGTTGTCCCCTGGTCTATAGAAAGTATATAATTTTTCATAACAGAGTTTATTATATCATACCGCTTTTCAAAAAACAAGCGCGCCGAGGATATTTCCGCGGCGCGCAGCATTTGTCAGCCGTCGTCGTTCAGTCCGAGCAGATAGTCCACGGAAACGCCGTAAAACACGGCGATTTCCGCGAGCAGCGAAAGCGGAGGCTCGCGCTGTTCCTTTTCATAATGCAGATAGGTTACGCTGTTTAAGCCGAGCTTATCCGACAGTTGCTTCTGCGTGTAGCCCCTGTCCTCTCTTAGTTCTTTTAACCGTTCCCCCAAAATTATTTTCATATTATACTTTACCTACTTGACATATTACCATTTTGGTAATATAATTATTCTAAAACTACCAAAATGGTAGTTTTGGACCGAAGGAGGATTTTATGGATAATACTTTGCAGGACAATCGGGAGCTGTCACGTTATACGGGCGGCGCAATCGTAAGAAAGCTGATAGGGCTGGTTGCTTTTTTAGTCAGCTTTATTACGCTTCAGCTTGCGCGCCCCGCAATGGAATGCTGGAAACAGCGTTACGAATGCAGGCATACCTACATAGACGGCAAAAGACTGATTTTCGACGGAAACGGGCTGCAGCTTTTCGGTAAATTTATCGTGTGGCTGCTACTTAGCGTAGTAACCTTAGGGATATATTCGTTCTGGCTGTCGGTAAAACAGAAAAAGTGGATAATCAAACATACACATATCGTTACGGAAGAGGAAGCGGCGGCGTTCGATGCGGCGCAAAAAAAAGCTTCCGCGCGTGAAAACCTAAGCGGAGAAGAAAAAGCCGCTTACGAAGCAAAGCTGCTTGAAAAGAAAAAGCAGGCGCACGGTATGGGACAAATCGTCCTCCTTCTTACGTTCGTTATGCCTCAGTTCGGGCTGATACTCGGAATTGCAGGCATAGTTTTCGGGGCGGTGTACCGTGAAAAATTCTGTCTGCGTGCAAGCGTGATATGCGTAAGTATTTTAGCGGTAGCCGTAACCGTCGTTTGCGCTTTTATTTTCCGTGACGCGCAGTATGCGCTTTTCGCCGCAGCGGGCGCACTGGCGGCAGCAGCGGCTGCCGCGTGTACTACAGCCTTTATATTTACGGGAAAGTGGGAAAGCGCGCCCGCAAAAAACGCGCAATGAAAAAGAGGAGGAAATTATTCCTCCTCTTTTTCAGTATACTGTTTATGAAATTTTGCAATTTCGTCGGTGTCGAGCGATACTTTCTGATACAGCCCCGTGCACTCGTTTGCGCACACGCAGTCGTCGTAAATATCGCCTATCATATGCCTTGTTCTGCGTTTTCCCATAATACAAGTATGCGCTGAACCGAACTTATTATACAGTTTATTTTACGTTATTTACTTTAAAGTTTGCAACGAGTACGCTGTCGTCGCTGAATTCGAACGTGTCGTCGCGGGCTACGCCTATGAAGTCTTTACCGAAAATATCGAAAAGGTTGCCCTGAATACCGAACTCGGGAAGTCTGCCGACAAGCTTGCCGTTATCATACAGATACGCAAGCTGAACGGGCAAACCGACGTTGCCGTCGGGCGTCATATCGCCGCCGCTCGTAATAAAGACGTAAATTGCTTTGCCCTTTACAAGATTTGCAAGTTTATCGGTGTTTGCTATTTTCAAGCCTGCAAAGCTTGTTTGGGGAACTTCGTCAAAAGGCGCGTATCCGCCGCCCGACAAAGGTAAATTGAAATTAGTTGCAGAACGCTTATATGTAGCCACGCCGCAAAATTCGCCGTCTTTTACGAAATAGAATTTGTCGTCTTTGTCAACAACACCCTCCGCATCGAAAAACGGTATGGGTCTGTCGGCGCCGCTTCTATCGGAAAGTATATTTACTTTATCGTTAAATATTTTCTGACCGAGCTTGCCGCTCAAAAGGCTTGAACCGCTGACGTACAGCTCCGCAATTAAATGCTGTGCAGCGTACTGCAACGGTATCAAACCGTTTATGATTACGGGAAGCTGTTCATCTGGCATATCAACGTTTTTGTGGTATACATTTAACAGTTTGCCGATGTCGCCGACAATTTTATCTTCGTCGTAGCTGTTCTTCACAAATCCGTAAGACAAATCCATTATGTTTGCCGAAGCTCTGTCCTTTATAACAAGCGCACCGCCTATCTCGCTGCCCTTATAAACCAACTTGGTGTTTTTGCTGTTTTCATAGACAATCTCTTCTTCGCCCATATTTATTTTGTTACTGAAAACAAAGTCGGGGAATTCTTTATTTAGACGTGCGATTAGTTTTTTCAGCGTTTTAACGTAGTCCTTTGCAGGAATAATTTCCTTTAATGCGTTTTCTTCCCTGTGCGCATTTTCGGTCAAGCTGCAAGGGTACGCAATGTTTTGCGAAAGCTTTGCCTTTGCTTCCTCCAAAAGGGCGTTATCGTCGCCCTCCCCTATTCTGCCTGCAATGCCTATTTTGCCGTCCTCGTAAACCCTTATTACGGTTTTTAATTTTTCGCTGACGCGCAGAGAATCAACCTTGCCGCCAGCTACGTTTACACTGTATGACGTTTCTCTATTAACGATTTTTTCCTGTTCCATATTCCACCTCACTGCACATTCATTTTTGAAATTCTTACGTACGGTCCGCCAAACGAAACGTGCAGGGGCATCTGCTCCATTTTGCCGCATCCGCCGAACGCGCTTGAAATAATTTCAGCTTTGTCTGAAAGTCCGTCTATCAGGTTGAGAGTTTCAAATACGTTGCCTGTGATAACCGCAATTTTTACGGGGTCGCCTATCTTTCCGTCAACTATTTCATAAGCTAAATTCGGCGCGATAGTGAACGTGCTCATACCCGAACCGTGCTTATGGTCCTTAATAAAATAACCGTGTTTAACGCCTGCAAACAGCTCTTCCTTTGTAAGCGAGCCTGCCTCTACGATAGTACTTGTCATACGCACGATAGGTTCGAAGTCGCAGCTCACCGCCCTTGCGTTACCCGTTACGTCCTCGCCCAAATCGGTCGCAGTTGCCGCGGAATGAAGTCTGCCCGTAAGCACACCGTTCTTTATAAGATACGTCTTTTTAGCCTTGGTACCCTCGTCGTCGTAGGGGCGGTAACCCGAACCGTCTTCAAGTCCGCTGTCGTAAATGGAGAGAATATCGCTGCCGACTTTTTTGCCGATAGCCCATTCCTTCTTCATAGTTTCGTCGCCTATCATAAAGTCGGCTTCCGACTTATGTCCAAAGCTTTCGTGCGCGAACACGCCCGTCGTTTCGGGCGAAAGAATTACGGGATACTCGCCCGCCGTAACGGGTTTTGCATTCATTAAGAAATTTTCGCTCTCTTTTATTCCGTCAACCACTTCGGCGTCAGAAATGAGTATACTTTCTATACAGTCGCCCGACCTGTCTATGCGCGACGAGAAGTTGTTTTCACCGTCCGCAAACGACAGAGAGAAAGCCATTCCGCAAAGCTGGAAATCGTACTTGATATCCGCGCCCTTAGAGGAAAGGAACTCTATTTGGCAGTATTTATCGGAATATACCGCAACGAACATTTTGAGATGCTCGCTTTTCAGAAGAGGGAACTTGTCGGTAAGCAGTTTGCTCTTTTCGGCAATCGTTTTATCCTTAACGCAGCAGTCCGCAAATTTTTTTATATCGGCTTTGTTGACCTCGAAACGCTTTACGGTTGCGTTTTTAAGTATGTTTTTATCGGGCGTTGCGTTTGCGTAAAGCCTGTCGAGTTCGCCCTGTAAATCGTCAAGTTTATAAGTTGAAGCATAGTACCACATATCGCCGTCGAACACGCGCAAAAACGCCTTTTTAACTGTCGTATTTTTGCTTTCTTCCAAAGCGCCGTCGCGGTATTTTATACTCGTCGTGAACACGGTTTCCACCCTTACGTCGGCGTAAAACCCGTCTTTGAATTTTAACATATCAATCCTCCGTTTTTTATATAAACATAAATTATGCCCGTTAAACAGGCACAATTTGATAATATACGATTAAAAATATAGCGGCGAACGCAATGAATACCGCGCCCACGATAAGCATGAACGCCATGCCGCGTTTTCTGTCTTTCTTGGCTTCGCGGTATTCATAAAAGTCTTTATATTTGCTGTTTTTACAGTCTTTTCTGAATAAGTCAAAAAATCTGATTACAGCAAACGAAAGCATATCGAATGCTCCGCCGTTGCTTGCAAAAACGATAAGCCCGGCACCGGCAAGCAAAACGCCGGGTACAAAGCACGCATCGGAAAGCGTTGACATAATTTTATGCGTTTCACTCTCGTTCCAAATGCTTTTGGCACAGATAACTATTACAAAAATTATTATTCCGACCGTTGCCGTTATCAGATAAGGTGCGGCACGTTTTAAAAAATTTTTCATTCCTTGATACCGATTTCAGCCTTATAGCGTTCAAATTCGGCTTCATTGCAGTAAATCAAATGTCCGTTACCCAAATCATGCATCGAAGGCTTATCGACCGAATAGTCGTGTTCCGCAATGGGATTGTAGGCTATACGCTTTCTGTTCTTTTCGTAGTCGGGGTCGGGCACGGGTATTGCCGACAGCAGCGATTTTGTGTAAGGGTGCAGAGGATGAGCAAACAGTTCGTCGGAAGTTGCAAGCTCTACCATTTTACCGAAATACATAACGCCTATTTTATCTGAAAAATATTTGACTACCGACAAGTCGTGCGCGATGAACATTATCGTAAGTCCGAGAGAGTGTCTTAAATCGTTTAACAGATTTATGACCTGAGCCTGAATGGATACGTCCAAAGCAGATATGGGTTCGTCCGCGATAATGAGGTCGGGCTTTAAAATAATTGCACGCGCTATGCCGATACGCTGACGCTGTCCGCCCGAAAACTCGTGAGGGTAGCGGTTGGCGTGTTCGGGTACGAGACCTACAAGGTCAAGCATTTTATAGACCTGCTCTTCAATGTATTTCTTGTCGCGCACGCCGCGGATTATCAGTCCCTCTGCAATGATATCCCTGACCGTCATTCTCGGGTCAAGCGAAGCGATGGGGTCCTGAAAAATCATCTGCATCTTGTTCATTATTCTGTCTTTGCTTGCAAGACGCAGTTCCTCTTTATACTTTTTTTCAAATTCTTTCTTTTTTGCATTGAGGGTTTCCGCGTCGGCGGCAACCTGCTCGCCGAGAATGCCCGAAACCTTGCCGGCAAGCTTTGCGGTGTCGCCGTCCTGCCCGTATTCGGCGAACGCGGAATTTAACGCATCCTGCTTGGGTGCAAACTCCTCGCGGACGTTTTTCATAAGCCCTTCCGCATAAATCTTGTTGCAGTTTTTATCGTCGAACTGAGCCGACTTTATATTCGCCGTCTGCTCTGTGACAATGCCGTGAAGTTTTTCCTCGGCCGCTTTCAGCCTTTCGGTGTATTCCGCCTTAACTTCCGTCGCGCCGTTCGCCTTATCTTCTTTGATAAGTTTTTTTACTTCGGCGCACTCTTGCTTGTATTCGGCTTTCGCCGCGCGGACGGCGTCCTTGTAAGAACGCGTGCCTGCGCAGATACGCTGACCTTCGAAGTAAACGTTGCCGGAAGTTATGTCGTAAAGCTTGATTATAGAACGTCCCGTCGTCGTCTTGCCGCATCCGCTTTCGCCGACAAGGCCGAACACTTCGCCTTTGTGCACTTCAAAGCTTACGTTGTCGACGGCTTTAAGTTCCATAGCGCCCATTTTAAAATACTGACAGAGGTTTTCAACTTTCAACAATACGTCGTCATTCATTTGCATTACCTCTCTTTACGGTAGTTTTTTTCGTTGCAGGCTTTGCCGCGTCCTTTTTTACCGTAGCTTTTTTGGCGGCGGGCTTTGCCGCGTCCTTTTTTACCGTAGCTTTTTTGGCGGCGGGCTTTGCCGACTGTTTTGCGGCAGCTTTCTTTGCCGCAGGCTTTTCGGGTGCAGGTTTTTCAGCCGCAGGGCTCTCCTCGTCTGTCTGCGGTTTATGCAAACCTTTCATACGCGCAATCCTGTCCGTGACCGCTTTGGGCGGTTCAACTTTGGGTGCGTCGGGGTGAAGAAGCCAGGTAGCCGCAAAGTGGGTTTGGGAAATTTCAAACATAGGCGGCTGCTCTTCGTAATCTATTTCCAGAGCGTATTTGTTCCTCGGCGCAAACGCGTCGCCCTTGGGCGGATAAATCATATTGGGCGGAGTGCCGGGAATAGCTTCCAGCTTTTCCTTGGTTTCAAGGTCGGGCATCGACGCCAAAAGCGCCCAGGTATAGGGATGCGCAGGCGCATAGAAAACGTCTTCCGCCGTGCCTATTTCAACTATCTTGCCTGCGTACATAACGGCAACTCTGTCCGCCATATTCGCAACTACGCCCAAATCGTGGGTTATGAAAATTACGGAAAGCTGTCTTTCTACTTTTACCCTGTTGATAAGCTCGAGTATCTGCGACTGAATGGTAACGTCCAGAGCCGTAGTCGGCTCGTCGCAGATGAGAACGTCGGGGTTTGCCGAAAGCGCGATAGCGATTACAATTCTCTGACGCATACCGCCCGAAAACTCGAACGGGTACTGGCGGTATCTCTTTCTCGGTTCGGGGATACCGACCTCATCAAGAAGTTTTAACGCCTGCGTCTTTGCCATACGGCGCGTAACTCTATGAACCACACCCGAA
>CAJTQE010000017.1:3141-27793 GCA_910578655.1 uncultured Christensenella sp. | reverse complement strand
TTACGGTAAATGTTTTTATTTCCCAACGCGCCGTTAAAGTCATATCGTCCGTTACAGGCTGATTTGTGTACTGCGTTCCGTCCGACATAAACCAACCCTTGAAGTTGTAACCCTCTTTCGTAGGAGTAGTAAGCGGTATGGAATTATTCAACATTACAGCTTTATTTTCCACAGCCGAACCGCCGTCCGAGTTAAAAGTTATTGTAAATCTGTTACGTTCCCAACGAGCGGTAAGGGAAGTATTCGATTTTATAGCTTGATTTGTATACTGCGTTCCGTTCGGCAAAAACCAACCCTTAAACGCGTAACCGTCACGCGTAGGAGTGGGAAGCGTTGCCGACGTTCCCCAATCAACCGTTTGATTTGCTACCGAACTGCCACCGTCCGAATTGAACGAAACGGTATATCTATTAATTTGAAAATGCGCGTGAAGTGCGGTGTCCGAATAAATAGGACTGCCGTCATACTTAGCACAATTATCGCCGTGGTCTGAGGCAGTGCCGAAATACCAACCTAAAAAGGTGTGACCCTCTTTTACAGGGTCGTCCGGTAAGGGGATAGGCTTTCTAATTTCAACCAATTCGTAAGAAACAGAGTAGCTAGAACCATATGACCCATTCGCTCCGCCAACCCAATAAAGATTGAAACCAGACGGAACATACTCAGACGAACCATAAGTGCCCGTATTAGGCGCAATCTCACCTTTTGAACCTGTTACAGTAACATTGACATAACCGAAATTAGACAAATCGGCAAAAATGTTGCTCGTCGGCACCAAAATAAAAGGCATAGTACTAAAAGGTATATTTACACCCTTTAATGCTAAAATACCAGTCATAGTCGTGTTGTTAATGTTATTACTAACAACTGTTTTAGCATAAATGCTTTGAGAAACTGAACTACCAGTAAATTCTTCAAGACCGCCAAAAGCCGTTTCAAGTCTTGCAAGTTCGGACGAGGGAACAGGTACGCCCAAACTCGTATATGCGGAATTCCTTAAAGTAGCATTATTTGAATTTGCCAACCTTATAGAACTCTGCGTTTTTTCTAAATTATTATTGCCTGTATCGGGTTGCGTTTGCTCCGTATCGGGTTTTTTAAACCACTCGGACGGCTTGTATTTTTCGTCCTTTGCGAATAACTGCATACACAGCCCTGCAAGAAATACAAACACAAGCACAAACGCTATGCTTGTAATTATCCACTTGATTTTGTCACTTTTCTTATGCCTGTTTAAATCGCAATTTGACATAAATTTTTACCTCACCTTTATAAGTTAGTTTTGTTTTTTTGCGTTATAGGCTTTCGCGTTATCAGATAACGCCGTCAAGTATGCCGAACGATAGGCGCGCTGTTCTTTCGTAAGTTCAAGAGGTTTACCGTTGTCGTCCGTTTTAATTTTTCCGTCGTTAGTATAGCGTTTGTTTTCTTTAAGTTCTTTTGCAAACTTTTCACCCTTACCTGACGGATTTAACAGCGTAGTTTCGGTATCGTCGTTAAAAGTTACTCTAACGCCGAGCTTACGTTTTTTGCCGTTTTTCCCGACTTCGCCCAAAACCGATTTTTTTGACTTTACGTCTGCTTTCGTTCTTTTAATAAATGCCATTTTTTTTACCTACCTTTTTATTTTTTATTTTTATCGGATATATCCGATATTTTCAGTTGTTGAATATCAAACGGAGTAGGGGAGTTATCACTGCACATTTGCGCGAACACCGCCGCAAAATCTGTTTTTTGCTTTTGCTCCGTTTCTATTAACTTTGCTATATCGTTTACAAATTCTTGCCCGATACCTTGCGGACGGCCTATATCGTTTAAACCGTCATTAAATACCGTTATCGTTGACTTTGTAATTTCTATATAACAGCCTATACGGCGATAAAACTGATTTAAATCTTCAAGAGGAATTGTAACCAATTCGCCGTATTTGCGCACAGGTGACTTATACCAATAATGCGGTGGAACGGAAGAGGTTATAACAATTATTTTTCCGTCAAACACTTTATTGTTATATCTGCCGAACATAGTTGAGGCGGTGTGATTATCCAAGCATTTAAGCATATCCTCAAAACTCATTGAACGGTCGCGCATATCGTCTAAAATAATGCCCCATTGCCCTTTGTAATCTTGAAATAAATCGTTTGAAGAAGAGGACACGCAATAGTCGTAACCCATTTTCTTTAACATATTTTTTGCGTAAGTAGTTTTACCTGTACCGCCTTTGCCGTAAATGAAAACCACGTCGATATTGCGGTCGTGCTGTAAACTTCGGTAATCGCACTCCAACTGCCAACGCTTTTTAAGCTCCGAATAATATTTCAGCTGTTTGTCCGCAGGTAAGCTATGTACATATTCAAGCTGTTTTGCGTAACTGTATTTAGTAAAGTCACCAAAAGTCTTTTCAATTTCAGCTTCCTTGACGAAGTCGAAATTTGCAGTTACTTCTTCGGGGGAATACTGATGTTTGAATTTATCGTTTTCGCCCGAATGAGTGAGGTAGTCCAATATCGAGCCTGTACGCTTAACTTTGTTTACATATTGCGGTTCGACACCGAACCATTTTGCGACAACGTCAAAACGTACGCTTGCACGACCGAAGTTTAAATAAATGTGGTAGTGCGGACTTTCTAATACGCCTTTTTCGTTGTAGTCTTTATCGTGACAGATAAAGGCGTACTTCTTAATTGTTTTATAACGCTTAATAGTATCAATCGGCGGTTCTTTGAAGTAAGGCAAATAATTCATTACTTCGCATTCCTTACCGCTTAATACTTTCGTCTTTTCAGATTTCATTTTTTACTCCCCGAAACCTTAAAAGATTTTTCCCATTTTTCCCACTTTTTCCCGACGCTTGGACAAGCCCTGCGTCGGGAATTTAAGTTTTGGAAAATTTATTTTTGAATATTTCTCTATTATATATAGAGATTTTGTTATGGTCTGTTTTAAGGGTTATCAACCGTTGTTAATTTCCCTTTTTTCCCATTTTTCCCAACTTTAAGTTTTATAGTTAATCTTCAAAAATACCGTAGTCTATAATTCTGCCATATTGAATATCGCACCAACTACGACAATTATCGTCGCTACAAATCATCATATATATTGCTGATTTCCCCCAACCGTCTATATCGTCTAATTCCATTTTTTTATGGCAATTACCGCAATAAACAATAGGGACATAGCGACCGTTAATAAGTTCGTATTTCATAAAAACTTAAAATGGAATGTCGCTGTCGTCGTCAAAAGACTGCAAAGACGGTTTATTACCGCGCTTATTGTCGGAGGCAGAGTTGTCTGCGGACTTGTCCTTATCGGGCAAAACCGACGCAAAGGCTTTTAATACAGATTTTCGTCCGCTGTACTGATTGTCCTTACCCGTTTCTTTATTCGGGAAATAACAAGGCTCAATGGGGATAAGTTCATCACCGCAACGAACATAAAAATTCGTAAACTTTTTCTCTTCGTCGTTTTTGTCGGTGTATGTACCTGACTTCTTAAATAATAAAACTTGCATAACTGCTCCTTTTGGCTTTTCGCCAGTTAAAATATTTATTTACAATGCCTAACGGCTACTGTATCAAAGGGAGGAGTGCCTACAATGCCGACACTCACGGCGTTAGCCTTTAATTATTTGTTGGAGGTTGAAACTCAATAAAAAAAGACTAAATTACACAATTTTCCTTGTGCAATTTAATCTTACAATTTATAACTGAAAAAGGGAAATAAATTTTGTCATTAAAATGCTTGCAATATTCATTTTAATATGGTATATTTAGCAGGCTAAAACGGTTGTAAAACTTTTTTCAACCGTTTGCAATTAAATTGGTTTATTTTATTTATTGGAGGTTTTATGAAGATAAAAACTAAACCTATTGCAGTGGCAGGACTTGCTGCCGTATGCGCGGCTACGCTTTTGGCGGGCGCGGGTATGCTCGGCAAAAATACTGCTATGGCGGAAGACAATGGAAAAACAATTGCGACGAACTACTTCGGAAATAATCTTGTTGTCACGGTGGGCGAAACGGACAGAGAATACCCTCTCGCCAAAAAGTTCTATAACGCTCTCGAAGAGCTTCGTCTGGCAGACGACTTCAAGGACGGTGTAGTTCACTATAATATTACGGAAAAGGGAGTTGTAACCGCAGACCAAATCAAGGCGTGGGTAGAGGACGGCGACCTTACCGTTCCCAAGGCGTTCAGCGCGGCGCGCGACGCGTTCCTTACCGACCACCCCGAGCTTTTTTACATAGACTTTTACAAAATGACCATAAGCGCGGGCAGAACAGACGGCAAGTATTCCGCTTTTATCGACAGCGGACGCGAGGCTAATCTTTACCGCGATAACGGTCTGACCACCGAAGCCGAGGTTGCCAAGGCGATTAAAGCGTTCGACGGCAAGGTCAACGCAATAGTCGACGAGGTTAAAAAGGCTCAGGCTGCCGATACGTATTCCGAAAAGGACGTTTTCTTTGCAAGGCAGGTAAACAAGTATCTTGCGGAAAACATCACATACGATTATGCGGCGTACGAAAACAAGGACGACGAGAATTATATCGCCGCAGCCTACATCAACACGGCTTACGGCGGACTTGTAGAGGGCAAGGCGGTTTGCGGCGGCTTCTCTACCTCGTACAAGGTAGTAATGGATAAGCTGGGCGTTCCCTGCATTACCGTAAACGGTTACAGCAACCAGATGGACGAATACGGCAACTACAACCCTTCCAGCGTATACCATATGTGGAATTACGTTTATCTTGCGGCTCCTTCACAGGCGAAATCGGCTGCTTCTACGCGCGCGGCTGATAACGGCGACTGGTACTCGGTTGACGTTACCTGGAACCACTCAAATCCCAACAGAAACAAATACGCTGTTTTGCAGAAAACAAGCGATGAGAAAATTCACGTAAGCGACGGCGTTATTTCTTCGGCTAAATACGAGCTGAAATATCCCTCGCTTTCCGCCCACAACTACGGTGCAAGCACTTCGACCGACGGACTTCAAGCTTCGTTCGATTATAAACCCACGGGTAAAAAGGACGATTACGGTAACGAATTGATGGATACTTCCGTAACCGTAAGCTACAACGGCAAGAGCGCGAAGAGACTGCTGGAAGAGGACGGACTCTATCTTGTTTATCGCTATGCGAACTATAAAAACAATCAGATAAACTGGTATAACTGGGTAGCGCTTGCATCGTCGTACGACTATATGAGCATCATTGCTTCCGTCGAAGGATATATGGACGATAACGGTTCGGAGACAGTTTTCTATGAAAATACGTCAGTCTACTATATGCAGTTCGCTGTGTTCGACGCTGTTCCCGACATAGAGACCGAGCCTATCGAGTCCGAAAGCCACCCCGAATTTAACGGAAAAACTTTCCTTGTTAGCTATACTGAAGATCATCTTAACGAAAGTCAGCCTGTTGCAGAGAGCAAGCCGATGGTAAACGAAACGTACGGTACTTACACACCTGCACCTTACGTTCAGAGTACTACGCCCAACCACGGCGAAGAACAGATTATAAACGACGGAATGGGCAAAGACGGCGTAATGTCTCAGGGTTATGTGAAAATATATGAAATTACTTATAACGAGCCTTTGCACAAGATTGACGAGAATAAGCCCATAACGGTTTTCTTTGAGTCGGCGCATCCCAACGCTAAAGATTATGCAAAATTCTATCCCGTCAACGCTGCCGGAGATATGGTAGAAATTGTTGAAAGACCGAAAAATTCGGGCGACCCCACGCTCGTTCCCAACACACTGAGATTCAAGTTCGGCGCAAGCCTTATGTACGAACACAACCGTGAAGGTTATCACTTCTACTTCGGCAACGTCGGTTCGGCGAAAATGGTTACGAGAATAGTCGACGGAAAAGAAGTAGAGGAATTCTCAAACAAGGCGCCCAACGCACCTTACTTCACGTACGGCAGACTTTATCTCGCGTGCCCCGCACGTTTCAACTACGACGGCAGACTCTGGATTGAAAGCTGCGCGCAGCCCGTGCTTGCAGACAACTCCGACCTGTCGGCAAACAACTTCCTCAAAGAGGACGGCACCAGCTCGTTCTCAGAGGGTGAAAGAAGCCAGATGATGCTTGTTGCCGAAAAGATTGACGAGACCACCGAAAACACGATGAAGAACGAAATTCTCGGCGGCGACAATAACGTCGTAAGCGAGGAGGAGCTTTCAAAGAGCCAGACTTACGATATCAGATTACAGATTTGTAACAAGTATCCCACTATCCCCGACGGCAGCTACGTCAAGATAATGCTCGGTTTCCCCGAGGGCTACGGTCCCAACGACGAGGGAGTAAGGTTCAAACTGTATCACCGCAAGCATATCAAGGAAACCGATACGTATATAATCGAAGAGGTTCCCTGCGTAGTTACAAAGCTTGGTATAGTGGCGACGGTTACAAGCTTCTCGCCGTATATGGTAGTTCCCGTAGACGCCGATAAAGTTACAGATAAAACCGTATACGCAACGATAGACGGCAAGGGCGGAAAGCTCAGCGCCGAGGACGGAAAAACGCGTCTTATAAAGGAAGGCGAAAGCTACACCTACACGATTAAGCCCGATAAAGGTTATCAGATTTACTCCGTAACCGTTAACGGCAAGGAAGTTAAAGATAAAATCGCAGACGGTAAGCTTACTCTTGCATATGCCGACTTAGACAGCGACAACGAGGTTGAAATCAAGTATATCTCCGACGATGCTGCGGCTCGTTATGAGGAAAACGGCATTGTCGACGTTCCCAAAGTAGTCGTTACCGTTACCGACGATTTCTACGCAAGCGAAATCCCTGATATCGATGCAAGCAGCAACGTGGTTGCAATCGTTATCATTGCCGTTGCGGTTGTAGTAATTATCGGCTTAATGGCAGTTGCAATCATACTCATTATAAAGAAAAAGCAAAATAACTGAGTTTAATCCAGTTATAACGGCGGCTTTAAGCCGCCGTAATTTTTTTAAAAGGTACTTATGATAAAACAGGGTTTAAAGAATTACTTTGTAAGTTTAAAATACATTTTCACTCCGCTGGGGACGATGTTTCTCGGAATGATGCTCGGCTTTTCGGTTTTGCTGCCGGGCGTGATAGCGGCGGTACACACGCTTGTGGTCGGCGTAAAAGAGCTTGCAGGTCACGTCAATCTCGACTTCGGGCTGATGTTTGACTATATATGGGAGGCCGTGCAGTCGCTTGACTGGAACGACCCTATCGCCGCGTTTGAAACTATGATTTCTTCACAGTGGCTGAATGACGTAATGACGCGCATTCTGCAGACAATTCTCGGCACCGATTTCGAAACGTTTCAGACGTACATCGTCGAGCTTGTGGCCGGATTTATCGGGCAGGTTGCGGCGTGCGTTCTCGTATTTTTCGTATTCTGGATACTTGGCTTTATCGCGGGCTTTTTCATTATAAAGTTTCAGATACGCAGAACGGTGGCGCGCCGCTCGCTGTGGAAGTTGATACTTGCTTACTTTATTAACGCATTGACGACAACCGCGCTCGTCGTGGTCTGCGCGATTCTTTTCGGGAAATGGAAACCGAGCATTTATCTGTCGGTTATAGTATCTTTTTTTCTCGTCGGAACTACGGAAATGTTGCAGGCTTATCTGCTGTACGGCTGCAAAAAAATAAGTTTCATTTCGGCGGTCAACCCTGCGACGGTGGGGCTGTATATGCTGACGAATGCGCTCATTTTTCTTATTTCCATTGCGTTTACGCTTATCGCGCTTTTAATCAACACTGTGCTTGGCGTGTTTATCGGTCTTGCGTTTGTGGTAATCGCGTTTATTGTTATAGGCTTAAATGCCGAGTCTTACATACAAGCTCGGGTTTCCGCGCTTTCAGATAATTAAATGCAAAAAGCGGCTGCAATTTGCACATACTTCGGAAGGGTGCGATACAATAAATATTTCGACAAAATATGCGAAGGTATTGACATTGTTTTAAATTAATGTTAAAATAATACGGAATTGTCATTACTTTACATTTTCTGCGGAGAAAAGTTTGAAAATTTCACAATTATTCGATTTGAATTATACGGCCGCCGCCGACTATCTTAATGGCTTTGATTATGCCTGGGAAGCGCTCGGCGGAATAAAGCAGGCGATACTTGAAATAGGCAATTCGCTTGATAAAAACGAATATTCGCAAGTCAGTAAAGACGTCTGGGTTCACAAAACTGCAACGGTTGCTCCGACGGCATTTTTGGGCGCGCCTTGTATAATAGGCGCAAATACAGAAGTCAGGCACTGCGCGTTTATACGCGGCAGCGCGCTCGTCGGTAAGGGGTGCGTAGTCGGCAACTCCGTAGAGCTTAAAAACGTCATCTTATTCGACGGCGTTCAGGTTCCGCATTACAATTACGTCGGTGACAGCATTTTAGGGCACAAATCGCATATGGGCGCAGGGTCGATAACTTCAAACGTCAAGTCCGATAAGTCGCCCGTGACGGTAAGGGACGGCAAAACGTGCATACAGACGGGACTTAAAAAGTTCGGCGCAATTCTCGGCGATTTCGTCGAGGTCGGTTGCAACAGCGTATTAAACCCCGGTACGGTTATAGGCAGGGGTACTAATATATATCCGCTGTCGTCGGTTCGCGGCGTCGTGCCTGCAAACAGTATTTATAAAAGCGCACAGAACATAGTTTATAAAATTGACAAACAGAGAGATTAATATGGGAAGATATTTCGGTACCGACGGGTTTCGCGGTGAAGCAAACGTTACGCTTACCGCCGACCACGCATATAAAGTGGGGCGTTTTCTCGGTTGGTATTTCGGTGAACTTAAAAGACGGGGGGGCGATAACTCTATCCCCAAAGTTGTAATAGGAAAGGATACGCGCAGGTCGAGCTATATGTTCGAATACACCCTCGTTGCGGGGCTGACCGCCTCGGGCGCGGATGCGTATATGATGCACGTCACCACAACCCCGTCCGTCGCTCATATAGCGAGAGTGGACGAATTTGACTGCGGAATTATGATTTCCGCAAGCCATAACCCTTACTACGATAACGGCATTAAGCTTATAAACTGCAAAGGCGAAAAAATGGACGAGGCTACGATAAGCCTTATCGAAGATTATATCGACGGTAAGCTTGAAGTGTTCGGACAAAAATACGATGAACTACCCCTTGCAAAGCGTGAAAAAATAGGTAAAACGGTAGACTTTTCTTCGGGCAGAAACCGCTATATCGCATATTTGATTTCGCTTGGTATGTATTCTTTCAGGGGAATGAAAGTCGGGCTTGACTGCGCAAACGGTTCAAGCTGGAATATCGCAAAATCTGTATTTGAAGCTCTCGGAGCTACCACCTACGTCATCAACGCTTCCCCCGACGGGTTCAACGTAAACGAAGGCGCAGGCTCTACACATATGGAAGGGCTTGTAAAACTCGTTAAAGAGAAGAAGCTTGACGTAGGTTTTGCTTACGACGGCGACGCGGACAGGTGCCTTTGCGTAGACGATAAAGGAAATATCGTCACGGGCGACCACATACTCTATATTTACGCGCTCTATATGAAAGACCGCGGAAAGCTTTTGACAAATACGGTTGTAACCACCGTAATGTCGAATTTCGGCTTATACAAGGCGTTTGACGAAGCCGGCATAGATTATGCAAAAACTCCGGTAGGCGACAAGTATGTTCAGGAATATATTGCCGAACACGGTTGCAGACTGGGCGGAGAACAGTCCGGTCATATAATTTTTTCCAAATATGCGACTACCGGTGACGGAATTTTAACAAGTATCAAAATAATGGAAGTCATTCTTGCAAGAAAGACAAGCCTTTCAAAACTTATTCAGCCGTTAAAGATATATCCGCAGCTGCTTTTGAATTTGAAAGTCAAGGACAAGGATGCGGCGCAAAACGACCCCGACGTACTTGAAGCGGTGCGGCGTATAGAAAGTAAGCTGGGTGATCGCGGGAGAATTCTCGTCCGCGCTTCGGGTACGGAACCGCTCGTCCGTATAATGGTAGAAGCGGAAACGGAAAAATTATGTAAAGCATATTCCAAAGAAGTTGCGGAAGTTCTTACTAAAAAGGGGCATACTGTTAAGTAAAGGGGCTTGTTTATGTGCGGAATAGTAGGTTATACAGGCGGCAGACAGGCCGCGCCCATCGTTTTGGACGGGCTTACAAAACTTGAATACAGAGGATATGATTCCGCAGGCGTTGCAATAAGCGGCGACGGCGGTGATATAGATATAGTAAAAGCAAAGGGCAAACTTAAAGTCTTGTGCGATTTGACCGACGGCGGCAAAAAACTTAACGGACTGTGCGGCATAGGCCATACGCGCTGGGCAACGCACGGCGAGCCCTCTCAAAACAATGCTCACCCCCATTGCAACGACGATAAAACTATCGTTGCCGTCCATAACGGAATAATAGAAAACTATACCCAGCTTAAAGCTAAACTTATAAGGCGCGGCTATACTTTCTATTCGGAAACCGATACCGAGGTTGCAACCAAACTCGTCGATTATTATTACAGAAAGTATAACGAACCGCTTAAAGCAATTTCGGAATTTGCATTGCACGTAAGGGGTTCGTATGCGCTTGCCGTATTATTCAAAGATTTCCCCGGTGAAATTTTTGCAATTCGCAAAGACAGTCCTATGGTAATAGGTTATACCGACGGCGGCGCGTTTCTTGCGTCTGACGTGCCTGCAATACTCAAATACACGCGAAATATATATTATACCGATAATCACGAAATAGTCCTTCTGTCAAAGGAAGGCGTTGCCTTTTACAACCTTGACAGGGAAGAAATATCCAAAAGCGCGACCGTAATTTCTTGGGACGCAGAAGCCGCCGAAAAGGGCGGCTGGGAGCATTTTATGCTCAAAGAAATTCACGAACAGCCGGACGTTGTTGCAAATACGGTCAATTATTTTCTGCACGGCGACAATCTTGATTTATCCGAATTGCATCTTTCGGACGATTATTTAAAAGAAATCGACAGAATAGTTATAACGGGCTGCGGTTCGGCTTATCACGTCGGAGTTGTGGCGCAGTACGTTTTCGAGGACTTGGCTCGCTTACCCGTAACAGTTGAAATAGCTTCCGAATTCCGTTATCGGAATCCTGTACTTACGGGACGGGAACTTGTGATAGTCATAAGCCAGTCGGGAGAAACGGCGGACAGTCTTGCCGCTCTCCGCGAAATGAAGGCAAGGGGTGTAAAGACTCTTGCCGTGGTAAACGTATTAGGCTCTTCCATCGCGCGCGAAGCGGACAGCGTATTATACACCAAAGCCGGACCCGAAATTTCCGTTGCAACCACTAAGGCGTACAGCTCTCAGCTCATTGCAATGTATCTCGTCGCGCTCAAGCTTGCAAAGTTGCGCGGCACAATATCGGAAGAATATTTTTCAACGCTGAAAAAAGAACTTACGCTTTTACCCGAAAAAATAAAAACCGTGCTTGAAAATAAATCGGTTATACAAAAATTTGCTTCTGAAATGGTAGATAAAGAGGACGTCTTTTTTATCGGACGCGGTATCGACTATGCAACTTGTATAGAAAGCAGTTTAAAGCTTAAAGAGATAAGCTACATTCATTCGGAAGCCTATGCAGCAGGCGAATTGAAGCACGGTACGATAAGCTTGATTGAAAACGGAACGCTTGTTTTCGGCATACTCACGCAGAAAGCGCTTGTGGAAAAGACGGTAAGCAACCTTGTTGAAACTGCAAGCAGGG
Source organism: uncultured Christensenella sp. (assembly GCA_910578655.1). Classification (GTDB taxonomy): domain Bacteria; phylum Bacillota; class Clostridia; order Christensenellales; family Borkfalkiaceae; genus Coproplasma. The sequence goes on along the minus strand of CAJTQE010000017.1, from coordinate 16,071 downwards.
GCGCGTATATCGCCGTGCTTGCCGACGAAAACGTAGACGGGATACCCGTTAAGTTTGATAAGGTATTCCGTATTCCTCATACCGACGGACACTTTTCAGCAAGTTTGGCGGTAATTTCTATGCAACTGTTTTCATACTACCTCAGCGTTCTGAGGGGTAACGACGTGGACAAGCCGAGAAATCTTGCAAAGAGTGTAACGGTAGAATAATTGTGGTGAATTCAAATGAAAATAAATAGCGGACAGCGTAAAAAAATAAAAGAAATAGCAGCTTTGGCAGGACTTGACCTGCTTGCTATCGTCGCGTCGACCGCCCTTTCACTGCTTATAGTGAATATGGGCGTCGATTTTGAATTAGACCTGTTATATTGGTTTTTGATAAACTTAACAATAACATACGTATTCTTCGGTCTGTTTAAAATGTACACGATAGTATTCCCTTCGGTGGGGCTTATCGATTCTCTCAGGGCGTTTTGCGCAATGCTTTGTATCTATTGCATAAACGTCGTATGCAGTGTTACGCCGAATGCTCTCGTAGAGTTCAGGACTTGCAGCATATATTGCATATTTATGTTCATTTTTGTCCTTCTGATCAGGTTCTCAAAACGAATTTATATCGCTTTAAGATATTCTGTTTCAAGGAAAAACAAAGGCAAAATCCGTGCGCTTATTGTCGGCGGCGGAAGCGCCGGCACGATGCTTATAAGAGAAATTCAGACAACCGACAAAATAAATTATTTCCCTATTTGCATAGTCGACGATGACCTTGCAAAAAGCGATAAAAGCGTATGCGGCGTTAAAATAGTCGGCACCACTGCGGACATTCCCAAAATTGTCGAGCAGTACTGCATTGACGAGATATTGATAGCTATGCCTGCCGCGTCCAAGGCGGACGTAAAGCGCGTATTTGAAATTTGCGAAACCACTAAAAAGAAAGTTAAGACTTTGCCCGGTATTTATCAGATAGTAAGCGGCGACGCAAGCGTGACATCGCTTCGTCCCGTGCAGATACAGGACTTACTCGGCAGGGACCAGATACGCGTCAACCTTGACGAAATTATGGGATATATCGAAGAGCGCGTCGTGCTTGTAACGGGCGGAGGCGGTTCGATAGGAAGCGAGCTTTGCCGTCAGATTGCAAGCCACAACCCCAAACAGCTTATAATTTTAGATATATACGAAAACAACGCATACGACATTGAACAGGAGTTGAAACGCCGTTATCCCGAGCTTAATTTGCTTGCATTAATCGCAAGCGTCAGGGATTTAACCAAAATGGAAGACGTGTTTGAAAAATACCGTCCGGACATAGTGTTCAACGCAGCGGCGCACAAGCACGTTCCATTAATGGAAACAAGCCCTAACGAGGCGGTTAAAAACAACGTATTCGGAACTCTCAACGTTGCAAAATGCGCAGATAAATACAAATCGAAAGTGTTTGTCCAAATTTCTACCGACAAAGCGGTCAACCCTACAAACGTAATGGGCGCAACCAAACGCATTTGCGAAATGATAATTCAAACTATCGGCAAGCACAGCGCAAACACCAAATTTGTTGCGGTTCGTTTCGGCAACGTGTTGGGTTCAAACGGCTCTGTAATTCCGCTTTTCGAAAAACAAATTGCAGAAGGCGGACCGGTAACGGTTACTCATAAAGATATAATAAGGTATTTTATGACCATACCGGAGGCGGTGTCGCTTGTCTTACAGGCAGGTGCGTACGCAAAAGGCGGTCAGATATTCGTCCTCGATATGGGCGAACCCGTAAAAATTTACGACCTTGCTTATAATTTAATTAAACTGTCAGGGTTGGAACCCGACGTAGATATTGAAATAAAGTGTACGGGACTTCGTCCGGGCGAAAAGCTTTTTGAAGAGCGGTTAATGGACGAGGAGGGTATGCAAAAGACGGATAACGGACTGATTAATATCGCCAACCCCATCAAGCTTGACGAAGCGTATCTATGGTCAACGCTTGAAAAACTGAAAGTTGCTGCTGCAAACGAAACAGATGATATGAAACATCTTATTGCAAGCTTGGTAACAACCTATAAACCTCAAATATAACGCAAAAACCTCCTGCGTCCGCAGGAGGTTTTTAGTATAAAAACCGAGAAGAAGGTAGAAATAAGTAAAAATAACAATTACAATAATGCATAACATTTTCGGCGCGGAAATGATAGAATTTTGTCGTAAAAGCACGAAAAAGAGAAAACGGAGGATAAAATGAAAAATAATCTCAATGCCGAGCAAGCGCTTGCCTATTTAATTAAACAAAGTATAAATAATTATTTAAGAATTTTTTAAAGATTTTCATCAGAGTAAGTATTATAATTAATACAGAGGGTTTGCTATGAAATATAATTGCCTTATCATTGACGACGAAAAAGTGCTTGCAGACAGCACGGCGGAATACTTCAATCTTTTCGGCGTGAGTACGGTTGCCGTTTACAGTGTGGACGATTGCCGTAAATTTTTGGGTGGCAATACAGCCGAGCTTATTTTGCTTGATATAAACTTAGGCGACGGAAGTGGCTTTGACTTATGTAAGGAACTTCGGGAAAAGACGAATATTCCCATACTGTTTATTTCCGCACGGACAAGCGACGACGATAAAATTATTGCACTCAATATCGGCGGCGACGACTATGTGCAAAAGCCGTATTCACTCGGGGTTTTGCTTGCAAAGGTAAAAGCAGTGTTAAAGAGATTCGGACAAGCCGCAATCTGCGAATATGCTGACGGATATTTGTCCGTCAACTTTGCGGAAAAACAAGTAAAAGTAAACGGTAATACCGTAAAACTTACCGCACTTGAATTTAAGTTGCTTGCGTACCTTATAGAAAACAAAGGCAAAGTTATATCTAAAAAAGAACTGTTCGAGAAAGTTTGGGAAGATAAATTTACAGGCGACGGAACGCTGAACGTGCATATAAGACGGCTGCGTGAAGCAATTGAAATTAACGCTAATGCGCCGAAATATATTCTTACTGCGTGGGGCGACGGGTACAAGTTTACGGGGGAGACCAAATGAAGAGCAAACTTTCTGCATTAGTTTTTATATTTATAATTGTGACCATAGCTGAAATTATCGCTCTTGTTGTTTTTGCGCTGCAAACGCCCGATATTATGCAAGATGTTGTTGCCGTAAACGAAGTTAAGCAATCGGTAACGAAAGATTTTAATGCTTTGGAACAACACAAAAATACTACCGCCCTTGATTACGTTGTATTGAACAGTGACGGAAATCTTTTATACAAAACAAAATCGGGGCTTTCCGAAAGTATAAATGCGGCAATTGCGCATAGAGATACTGTGCTTGATATTATAATCGATGGCGGCATAGTAGGAAAAGTAATCGTTTACAACGACGGTGCGCTTACGTTACAATCGCAAAAACAAACGGCAATTATTGCTTTGTCTGCTGCAATTGCGGTAAATTGTTTCATTTGTATATGGTACGCCGTTTATATTCACATTTCCGTTATCAGTCCGTTCCAAAAATTGAAAGGTTTTGCAGAGCGCGTAGCAGGCGGAAATCTGGACGTTCCGCTTGAAATGGATAAGCGCAATCTTTTCGGCGCGTTTACCGAAAGCTTTGACATAATGCGTGCCGAGCTGAAAAAAGCGCGCCTTGCCGAAGCGCAGGCAAACAAGAGCAAAAAGGAGCTGGTTGCTAAGCTTTCGCACGATATAAAAACTCCCGTCGCAAGTATCAAGGCTGTTTCAGAGGTGGGGCTTGCCACTGTAAAGGGAACCAAGGATAGGGAAAATTATAAACGCATAATAGGTAAAGCCGACCAGATAAACACGCTTGTCACTAATCTGTTCACGGCTACGCTTGAAGAGCTGCAGCAGCTTACCGTTTCTCCTGCGAATATGGAAAGCAAACAAATAAAAACAATGCTCGAAAATGCGGACTATCTTCACCGCGCGGACATTCCGCCCATACCCGAATGTTTGGTATATGCCGACGGGTTACGTTTGCAACAAGTGTTCGATAATATCTTTGCCAACTCTTATAAGTATGCAAAGACTGCTATTACCGTCAGGGCGGAAAAAGCCGATAATCATATTGTTATCAGTATAGAAGATTACGGCGGTGGAGTTCCGACAGAAGAATTGCCCATACTGAAAGAAAAATTCAAACGTGGAAGTAATGCAAAAAATACCGAAGGCGCAGGACTTGGGTTGTACATTTCCAACTACTTTATGAAAGAGATGCAGGGCGAATTAAACATTGAAAACGGCGAACACGGCTTAAAAGTAACCGTTACTCTTACTTTAAGCGGAAAATAAATTAACGGCGCAAGCAAAACCACGCTTTTTGCACAAAATTATCTGAAACTTTTTAAATTAATGTGTGCAAAGCGTCGCTACGCTCGCGTGCGCCAGCGCAACCCAATTTGCGCATACTTGCGCCTCGGCAGTGTGAATTGGCGCAATTATAATTTTGAGCGCCCTTAATATTGCGTCAAGAGCGGCGGAGCTGCTCAATTCACAAAATTTTTTGACATCGCCGAACGTCAAAAAATTTGTGAGCTTATTTAAGAAAAATTTAAGAATTAGTTAAAGACTGTTAAGAATTTTATCACTAATATAGAACGTGTAAAAGGAGGTTTTTATATGCAACAGCAAATATTGTTGAAAACCGAAAAACTATGCAAGACTTTCTCTAACGGAGGTCAGCAACAGCACGTTCTGAAAAACATTGATTTGGAACTTTATCAGGGCGATTTTACCGTCATTATGGGCGCAAGCGGCGCAGGTAAATCTACGCTTTTATACGCCCTTTCGGGAATGGATACGCCGTCGCTCGGTACTATTACTTTCGGAGATAAAGTAATATCCGATTTATCGCAGGACGGTCTTGCGACATTCCGCCGCGATCATTGCGGATTCGTTTTTCAGCAAATTTACCTTATCGACGGAATGTCCGTTATGGATAATGTGCTTTCCGCAGGACTGCTTGTAAACAAGGATAAAAAGGCTGTCGTATCACGCGCCAAAGAATTGTTTGCGGCGGTTGATATATCCGAAGAAACGCAAAAGAAATTCCCCTCGCAAATATCGGGCGGCGAAGCGCAACGCGTCGGTATCGTCCGTGCGCTTATAAACAGCCCCGAAATACTGTTTGCAGACGAGCCCACAGGCGCGCTGAACAGTAAAACGGGACTGGACGTTCTGGATACTCTTACCAAATTCAACGAGCAGGGTCAAAGCGTTGTAATGGTCACGCACGATATGCGTTCGGCGCGCCGCGGAAACCGTATTCTTTATCTCAAAGACGGCGTTATTTTGGGCGAGTGCGATTTGGGCAAATACGCGCACGGCGATACCGAAAGGCACCAAAAGCTCGCGGCGTTTTTAAGCAAAATGGGGTGGTAAAATGAAAAAGTTATTTCTTATAGCCCGCTCCAATATGCGGAAAGCCAAAGGGCAGACAGTTGCAATCGTAGCGCTGATTTTGCTTGCGGCTATGCTGTTAAACTTGTGGCTTATGCTTTCAATGGATTACAAAGCCAATTTTGACAGGTATCACGACAAGCTCAACGCCGAACACGTTACGCTTTTGGTGAACGATACGGATGTTGTGCCGGAATTCTTATCGCAAACGCTTGAAAACGAACCCGAAGTAAAAGAATACCGTCTGGACCGCTGTATGTATGCGGTCGGCACGTTCCCCTATAACGGCGGAATGATGAACGGGCAGTTTATATTTATGGATAAGCAAACGGCTATATCGCGCTCTATCGGCAAAGCCGAAATTGTGGAGGAAGGCAAATTCACGAGCGGAGTATATTTGCCCATGCTGTATAAGTCGGACGATTTTTCCGTAGGCAAAACGATTGAAATAAATATCGGAAGCCACCCAGTAACGTATACAGTTTGCGGCTTCTTCAACAGCGTAATGATGGGGTCGCATAATTGCGCTTTAACGCAAATTATACTTACGCAGGATAAATACGAAAAACTCGAAGAATCGAATTACGCATTTCAAACAACGCTGTGCTCGGTGCGTTTGAATGAAAAATCAACTAATCTTACATATGAGGCCAAGATAAAGGCAATCGTTTCGGAGAGTTTCCCTAATACGCAAATGGCGAGCAACTGTTATGACATAGTTACACAATCGCGATATATTTCGCAAGGAATTTGTTCGGCAATTATGAGTGTTATGGCGTTTTTCGTACTTTTAATTGCGCTTGTCGTTATCGTATCAAACATAATTAACTATATACAGGTCAGCATTAAAAATTTAGGCGCACTCAAAGCCGTTGGCTATACTTCCGGACAGCTCGTCTTATCTCTCTTACTGCAGTTTTTAGGGCTTACCTTTATTGCGGCTCTTGTAGGCGCGGCGCTATCTTACGCGCTTTTCCCGGCGATAAATATAATGATGATTGCGCAGACGGGAATACCGTATGCAATTCACTTTTTACCATTGCCTGTTATAATCTCGCTTATAATATTGGGTGGCACGGTTGCACTCTCCGTTTGGCTTTCCGCCCGTAGGATAAAAAAGATAGAGCCTATCGTAGCGTTGCGCTCGGGCGTACAAACACACAATTTTAAGAAAAACCGCGTTCCGCTTGAAAAGACGAAAGCCCCGCTTAATCTCGCACTTGCGCTCAAAACTACTCTATCGGGAGTAAAGCACAATATAACCGTCTGTATAACAATGCTTGTTCTTTCGCTCGTGGTTGTGTTTTCGGGGCTTATGACTGAAAACATAATTGTCGATATGACGCCGTTTTTAGATTTGATAGTGGGCGAAACAGCGGATAGTGCAATTAACGTACAAACGGAAACAGAGGACGATTTTCTTGAAGTATTGAATTCTGACAACCGCACGGAAAAAGTATATTTGTATAGTTCTTTGAACATATCGCACGTCGGCGGAGTGGAGCTTATGGCAACGCTTTGCGACGATTTTTCAAAAGTAAATAATCAAAGCGTGGTATTCAAAGGTAGATTCCCGAAATATGACAACGAAATTGCAATCGCCGCAAAATACGCAAAAGAGAAAGGATTTGCAATCGGCAATGAAATAGAAATAACGGCGAACGGCAAAACCGAAAAATATCTTATAAGCGGTTTTACGCAAATTACAAACAATCTCGGCAGGGATTGCCTTTTGACAAGGCAGGGTTACGAGCGGTTGGGAACATTGCAGAGCGTTACTTATTATATCAATCTCGTGGAAGGTACGGATATAGACGCTTTCAATGAAGAAATGAAAGGAAATTTTTCAGATAGCGTAAACGGCGTAATAAATGTTTTGGCCACGATTGAAGGCGTAGGAAGCGTTTACGTTTCGCTTATGACTATAATAGTTATTGCAATATTAGTGCTTTCGGCGATTATCATAGCGTTTGTGCTGTATTTGTTGGTGCGCACATTGCTCAATAACAAAAAGCGCGATTACGGTATACTTAAATCGTTAGGATTTACAACCGGGCAACTCATTTTGCAGACTGCGCTTTCGTTTATGCCTGCTATTATCCTATCAACTGTTGTCGGTATTATTGTAAGCTGTCTTGTTATCAATCCGCTTTTGTCGCTGTTTTTCAGTTCGCTCGGTATTGTAAAGTGTACGTTTAATATTCCTATCGTGTTTGCTACGATTGCAGGAATAGCGCTAATACTTCTGTCGTTCGGCATAGCGTGCCTATTATCGCTTAAAATCAAAAAGATAGCACCGCGCAATCTGCTTGTCGGAGAATAATAGAGGTGGAACAAAATAAATAATCCGAACGTCTTTCTAACAACGAAGAAGTTCGGATTATTCACTATGGCTGGGGTAGCTGGATTTGAACCAACGAATGACGGAGTTAGAGGCTTAAAAACAAATTATACAACCACAATATATAGTGGTTAGCAAACAAATAATACCACAATATCCGTTAATTTCGATGATTTTCAATTTTTAACTCCCATATTACTCCCAAATGATTTTATGTCATTTGGGGGCATTTTTTACCTTAATTTTGCAAGTTTAACTGCACAAATTTTGAACGACGGACTACAACCCACTTTTGTCCGTCATTCAATTCCAATTTGGGAGTTACTCCCAAATTTTCAATGTCTTAGTCTCTGATTTTTGGGAGTACAACTCCCAAATTTAGCGTAGCTCCCAAAAATGTGCAACTATTAAAAAACAAAATTGTTTATTTGTAATACCTTGTCATTGCCTCAGAAGCGATTTAATAAGCAGTAACTGTTAGTATTTGATTAATTATAAGATAATCTCTAGATTATGGAGATTATCTTGCAATTATGATTTGGGTGTGCTATAATGAAAATATCAAATAAAAAGTAGGAGTTTTTGGAATGGCTGCAAGCTACAAAAAGTTGTGGAAATTACTGATAGATAAAGATATGAAGAAGGAAGATTTGCGAAAAGCAGCAGGTATTACAACCACCGCTATGGCAAAGCTTGGAAGAAACGAGAATGTTAATACGGAAGTTTTGCTTAAAATTTGCAAAGTTTTGCATTGCGATATATCCGACATTATAGAAATTGTAGGAGAAGATTAAATAAAACGAATATTGCTTTTTAGTGAGCATAACTACCCTAAAAGAATGAGGCAATATGTCTGTTTGCTTTATAAAAAGATAGTAGAAAAGTTGAATAGGAGACAATGAAATGTCGCAAGAGGATTTTTTAAAGCCATTATTAAAATATCCAGGAGGGAAAACTTCTGAATTGGATATAATTGCAAAGCATCTTCCGCAAAACATAAATAATTATATTGAGCCTTTTGTTGGTGGGGGTGCCGTTTATTTTTTCTTGAATAACAATTATAATTACATTAATGATAAATCTGAAGAGTTAATGCTTTTATATGAATACGTTAAAAATGGGAATAAAACTTTTTTTGAAGAATTAGACATTATTATAAGTAACTGGGACAGATTAACAGAAGTTGCATCTGATGATGATATAACAAATTTATATTTACGATATAGAGAGGATGAAAATATTAATATGCTTCCTCAATTAAGCCAAATTGTAAATGCCAGAATTGATGAAACTCCAATGTTTAATCTAAGGCAATCTATAAAATTTGAGCAATTTTTAGTGAGTTGTCTTACTGCAAAATTTAAACTGATAAGAAAAAATGAAATAAAAAAGAATGAACAATTAAATAAAATAAAGCTAAAGGAAAATTTAGAAGCTGGAATTAAGGCATCATATTACACTTATCTTAGAGATGTTTATAATAAACCCAACGAATATAATAGGCTTTCTAAACCAAGAAAGGTTGCTATCTATTTATTTATAAGAGAATATTGTTTTTCTTCTATGTTTAGATTTAATCGGAATGGTGGGTTTAATGTTCCATATGGTGGAGTTTCATATAACAAAAAAAATCTCTGTCAAAAAAAAGAGTATTATAAAAAACGCAAAGTAAAAACACTTCTAAAAAATACAGAAATATTTAATGAAGATTTTTATGATTTTTTAGGGGAAATAAATATTAATACAAACGATTTTATGTTTATAGATCCGCCATATGATACAACATTTAGTGAATATGATAAAAATACTTTTGATATTAATGACCAAAAGCGACTAGCAAACTATTTGATTAATGAATGCCCATGTAATTTCATGTTAGTTATAAAAAAGACGGATTATATTTACGATTTATACAAAAACAAAGGCTTAACAATTATTGAGCAAGATAAGAATTACTTTGTTAGTTTTAAGAATAGAAACAAGAAGAAAGTAAAGCATTTAATTATTATGAATTATTAAGGAGATTAAAATGGAAACGAAAAGAATTAGAGAAGAAGATTTACTTATTCCTGCGCTTTATCAAATTTACATTCACGATGGGAAATTAACTACGGGGCAGTTAATTAAAGTTTTAACCGAAGTATTTGATCCTAGTGGTGAAGATGCAGAAATTTTGTTTGGAAGAAAAGATACTAGGTTTAGCCAAAAAGTAAGAAATTTGATTTCTCATAAAAAAATTTATCCCAAATATGCTGATTACGAATCTGCGTCTTCATTATTAACTATTAACGAAACAGGAATAGGTTTTTTATTGGAAACTGATTACTATAAAGAAAGAGGTACTGATAATAAGTTTGAGTTTGATGGTGCAGAAGATTTAGTTGAAACTAATGATGTTGAAGAAATTATTAATTTAAATAAAAGACATGTTGATTGTGAACCATTAAACTATTCTGTTTATGAACTTAAAAGACGGTATGATAGGGCAAAAGAAGTAGGGGCGAAAGGCGTTTTAATCTTAGATGATTCTTTTCAAAGGAAGACAGTTTGGACTAAAAAACAAAAAAGTCAATTAATTGAAAGTCTATTATTGGGGATTCCTATTCCTTATTTGTATTTATATGAGGGTAAATTTGGAGATTTAATTGTTATTGATGGAAGACAACGACTTTCTGCGATTTTTCAATTTTTAGATAATAAATTTTCTCTTTCAAATATGGAGTTTATTAAAGAGCTTAATGGAAAAAAGGTCAAAGATTTAACAGATAATTTAGTTGATAAATTTGAAAATTATAAAGCTAAGATTGAAGACTCTCATTTACATGTTATTAGAGTGGGTTATGAAACGCCTGAAATTTTTAAATTAAAACTTTTTGAGCGAGTTAATCAAAATGGAACAAAATTAAATAACCAAGAATTACGACACGCATTGCATCAAGGCTTAATTACGGATTTATTAAAAGATTTGTCTGACAGTATTGATTTATTAAAAGGCAATGCCAAAGAAAGGATGAAAGATAGATATTTAATATTACGTTATATTGCAATGCGGCTTTTTATATTAAAGCAATTAAAGTATTATTATGAAAATAAAATTAAAGCAGATGTTGAATATAACGAAATTAATACTTTTTTAGCAGATTCCATGGATGCTATTAATACATTTTCTTTAACACAAATTGACGAAGTAAAACAAGATTTTTTATATTCTTATAGTAGAGCAAAAGAGATATTTGGTAGAAATGCATTTAAATTAGAAGAAAAAGCACCAATAAATATGATTTTATTTGAAATAACTCTATTATTTATTTCTTTAACAAAAGAAAAGAATTTTATTAGTGATGATAAAATTATCGGAATGCTAGATGACTTTAAAAATTATGATAAGGATAATTTAGACAAAGACGGAAATACACCATTTTTTCAAAATATAAAGTACCATAGAGACGGTAAAGAAAACTTTAAAGCTAGGATTAAATGGTTGCAAGAAATAATAAACAATTATGCGGATGTGAAATAAAATGATATCACAGATACGAATGAGAAATTTTAAGTGCTATAAAGATTGTAAAATTAAATTTAAAAATTTTAATGTTCTTTGTGGTCCCAATTCTTCTGGTAAATCATCCATAAATCAAGCAATTCTCTTCCTATTGCAGAATAATCATGGAGACATCACTAAATTAATTACAAATGGAGAATATGTGCATTATGATGAATTTGAAGAGATAAAAAACGACGAAATCTCATCTGCTAAGCATATTATTATTGATTTGGTGGGGAACAACAAAAAGAGTTGTAGTTTAGAAATTAAAAAAGCGGCAAGTACAAACACAATTGAATGTATAAAAAATATAACAGATTTCAAAATGAAAGCAGAAGAAAATATTTTTTATTTATCTGCGGAACGTATTGGACCCGAAGATGTTTATGATAAATATAACGGGACAAAAATTGGTTTTTATGGTGAAAATGCCGTTGGTTTTATAGCAAAAAATAAAGACTTTGCAATTGATGAAAAATTTGCATATCAGAAAGGACCGACACGTGATTATACCTTTTTAAAAGAAGTAAATTATTGGTTAAAAGAAATAATTGGTGAAAAAATTAATGCTAATGATTTAGATAAAACTGATAGGACTAGGGCGACTTATTCAAAAGACGGGAAGCAATTACAAGTAAGGAACAAAAATACTGGAAGTGGTTTAAGTTATGTAGTATCAATCATTGCTATGGTCTTTAGTCTATCAATTAATACACCTGAGTATAAGCCAACTTTTATTATAGAGAATCCGGAAATTCATTTGCATCCCAAAGCGCAAATGAAGTTAATGGAATTCTTGATGTTTATGTCAAATTTTTGTCAAATTATTATTGAAACTCATAGTGACCATATAATTAAAAATGTGTTAGATAATAATGGACAAGTTATAAAATTAAATAATTTTGAGCCTATTTATTACACTAAAAAGAGTAAAAAAATCTTACCAACAATGACTATAGGTGAAGTTAAGTGGACAGTGTTTGATATGCCTACTATTGATTTTCATGTATCATTATATTCGTATTTACAAGAAAAATTTGTTGCTACTCGTCCAAATAAAGTAGACGATGAAATTAGAGATACATTAATATTTAAATCTAATACAAAATTATACGATACAAAATGCAAAAGGTATGGTAATCATACAAATGCGTTATCGCAATATGAAACATTGCCTACATATTTAAGAAATGCTATTGATCATCCTAAAAAAATAAAACCAGGTGAACCATTAAGAAGGAAATTTAGGAAAAATGAAGTTGAATTTGAGAATGCGTTGCGGATTTCAATAGACTTTATGATTAAAATTATTGAGGAGAAAGGGTGGTAAAACTATTTTAGAATTACAAGATTTATCACCTATAGAAGGTGCAAAGGAGTATTAAAATGGCTGATACGAGAAAAGAGCAGGAGAGAGCCGAACTTCACAAAATGATATGGAACGCCGCAACCGATTTAGTTCATGCGGGCGGCGTTGATGCTTGGGACTTTAAGCAATACGTTCTCGGAACAATGTTTTACCGTTATATTTCGGAAAATATTACGGAGTACATAAATGCAGGCGAACACGAAGCAGGTAATCTTGATTTTGATTATGCAAATCTGCCCGACGCCGATGCCGAAGTCGCGCGCGAGGATTT
>CAJTQE010000017.1:0-3131 GCA_910578655.1 uncultured Christensenella sp. | reverse complement strand
GTAAAATCGAAAGGCTTTTTTATTCTGCCTTCCGAGCTTTTCCGTAACGTAAGAAAGCGTGCAGCAAAGGACGAAAATCTTAACGAAACGCTTGAAAAGATATTTAACCATATAGAAAGCTCTGCGCAGGGCGAAGAAAGCGAAGAAGATTTCAAAGGGCTGTTTGACGACTTTGACGTTAATTCAAACAAGCTCGGTGCTACCGTTGCAAAGCGCAACGAAAAACTTGTAAAACTTTTGGATACCGTTGCTGAAATGAAGCTCGGCAAATACCAAGATAGTACAATTGACGCATTCGGCGATGCTTACGAGTATTTAATGAGTATGTATGCTTCTAATGCTGGCAAGAAGGGAGGGGAGTTCTTTACTCCGCAGGAAGTTTCCGAACTGTTGACCCGTCTTGCAACCGTTGGTAAAAAGGAAGTAAACAAAGTTTACGACCCTGCTTGTGGCTCGGGTTCGCTGTTGCTGAAAGCGGCAAAGTTGCTCGGCAAAGAAAATATCCGTCAAGGCTTCTTTGGTCAGGAAATTAATATAACTACTTACAACCTTTGCCGTATCAATATGTTTTTGCACGATATCGGTCCCGATAAGTTTGATATTGCTCACGGCGATACGCTTATTGATCCTGCGCATTGGGATGACGAACCGTTTGAAGTTATCGTCTCCAATCCGCCTTATTCTATCCCTTGGGCTGGAGATGATAACCCATTGCTTATCAACGATACTCGCTATTCTCCTGCGGGAATACTTGCGCCCAAATCAAAGGCGGATTTTGCATTTATTATGCATTCGCTTTCTTGGTTGGCAAGTAACGGCACGGCGGCAATCGTTTGCTTCCCCGGAATTATGTATCGCGGCGGAGCAGAGCAAAAGATAAGGAAGTATTTGATAGAGAATAACAAGATAGATTGCATTATTCAGCTTCCATCAAATCTTTTTTTCGGTGCAACCATTTCAACATGTATAATGGTGTTAAAGCACTCAAAATCAACGAACGACGTGCTGTTTATTGATGCAAGTAACGAATTTGTAAAAGTTACAAACAACAATAAATTAACGGATAAAGATCTTGATAAAATTGTACAAGCCTTTATCGACAGAAATGATGAGCCGCATTTTGCAAAGATTGTGCCTAATAGCATTATAGGCGATGATGAACACAATTATAATCTTTCCGTTTCAACCTACGTTGAACAAAAAGACACACGTGAAAAAATTGATATTGTTAAACTGAATGCGGAGATTAAAGAAATCGTCGCCCGTGAGCAGGTTTTGCGTGAAGAGATTGATAGGATTATTAAGGAGATCGAGGGAGAATAGTGCCTAAAATAGAAAAAGGGAAGCCTTTGCCGGAACATACTAAGCTGGACTATTATGAATGTTATGCGAAAATTATTCTGGAAGCATTATTTTCGGATAGATATGAAACACTGAGTTTGGCAGATAAGCCTGATTTGCAAAATTTGAAAAAAGATATTGGCATCGAAGTAACAACTGCAGTAGATTCAAAACGTAGAGAGGTGGAAAAGCTGTGGTATACTATGCCATATGTTAAACCAGAAAAGCAAAAGAAAAATATTGAGAGAATGAGACAATTGGGAGTAGCGTATACTAGAGGATTTCAAGTATGGAATGCTGTTACAATTTCAGGAACTGAAATTGATGGATACCCAATAGAAGAATTCATTTTTGCATATCAGAATAAATTACAAAAACTGAAAGAGGGAAAATATAAATCGTTTTCATGTTATGATTTATTTGTATATTCTGAACTATATGTTCCTCAATCGTTGATTGATATTGTATTGAAAAGGCTATTAAGCTATAATATTTCTGATAAAAAATTTTCTTGGGTAATACTACACGCACAAGCAAATATTATAGTATTTGATTTATTAGGGAAGACGCATAAAACATTTGACTTTTCGGACAAGCAAAGAAGCTTTGCGATTCAAGCTAGGGAATTGGTTGAGAAAGGAGAAGATAATGACGAAACTTGAAGAATTGATAAAAGAACTGTGCCCGAATGGGGTGGAGTATAAAAAAGTTAAAGACTGTTTTAAGCGATTGAAGGGAACCCCTATAACTGCAAGTAAAATGAAAGAGATAGAAAATGCAAATGGAGAGATAAAAGTCTTTGCTGGGGGTAAAACCGTTATTAATACAAATGAGCAAGACATTCCTAATGCAAATATTACGAGAGTTCCTGCCGTTTTAGTACAGTCAAGAGGAGTAATTGATTTTATATATTACGAAAACCCATTTACATTTAAAAATGAAATGTGGGCATATACATCCGCTGATAAAACAACGGTAAAATATTTGTATTATGTTTTAAAAAATTCGGTAAATTATTTTAGAGAATCTGCGTCAGGCATGGGGGCATTACCTCAAATTTCTTTGGCGATTACTGAAGAGTTTAAGATTCCGTTGCCGCCTCTGGCGGTACAACGTGAAATAGTCCGCGTGCTGGACAATTTCACGTTGTTATCAGCAGAGCTTACAGCAGAGCTTACAGCAGAGCTTACAGCTCGCAGAAAGCAATATGAATTTTATAGGGACAAACTATTGGATTTTAGTTACGATATTAATTGGGTTGAATTAAACGAAGTAATTGTTTCGTTAAATACTGGTTTAAATCCAAGACAGTTTTTTGTTCTTGATACAGATGACGCCCAAAATTATTATGTTACTATTAGAGAGTTACAAAATAATCACATTGTTTTTTCGGATAAAACAGACAGAATAAACGACGAAGCTCTAAAGCTTTGCAATAATCGGTCAAACCTTGAAGTGGGAGATGTATTATTTTCTGGGACAGGAACAATTGGAGAAACCGCTCTTGTAGATAAAGAACCATCAAATTGGAATATTAAAGAAGGTGTCTATGCAATTAAACCTAGAAAAGACAAACTCAATTCAAAATTTTTAATGTATGTTTTAAAAAGTAGTTCTATAAGAGAGTCGTATTTAAAAAAGGCAGCAGGTGGAACGGTTAAAAGTGTTCCTATGGCAGAAATGAAAAAATTAAAAATTCCTGTACCATCGATAGATGTACAGGAAAGAATTGTGAATGTACTTGATAACTTTGACACGATTTGTTCGGATTTGGGAATTGGCTTGCCTGC